>JBNGDZ010000206.1:0-8079 GCA_049975765.1 Armatimonadota bacterium | reverse complement strand
GCTCAACACGCTGCTGGTTGAGATGGGCGACCGCTTCCCCTTCGAGGGCGAGCACGAAGTGGTGACTTCGCCCTCCGCGCTGACGCGCCCGCAACTGCGCCGGATCGTGGACGAGGCGCGGGACCTGGGGCTGCGCATCATCCCGCTGGTGCAGTCGATCGGCCACCTGGAGTGGCTGCTGCGACATGATGATTACGCCGACATCCGCGAGGAGGACCAGGTCCGCGCTCAGCTCTGCCCCAGCAACGAGCGCTCCCTGCAGGTGTGGGCGGAGCTCACCGAGCAGGTCATCGACTTCATCGGTGATGTGAACGCGCTGCATATCGGGGCTGACGAGACCCGACAGCTCGGGCAATGCCCGCGCTGCGCCGCGCGCGTGCAGGAGATCGGCGCGGGAGGGATCTACGTCGAGCACATCAACCGCGTCTGCGAGTGGCTGGCCGAACGCGAGATCGCTCCGATCATGTGGGATGACATCCTCTGCGCCCACCCCGACACCACGGATCGGTTGCACGAGGCGGCGCAGATCATGTACTGGGACTACTGGACGACGCAGGAGCCCAGCCCGCTGCTGGTGGCGAGGGGCAGCGGCTCCGTGGTCTACGACGAGCGCTGGGATACCGAGTGGACCGGGGAGCTCTCGGATGTCACGCGCAGGACCCTGAGCCGCTTCGCACGGCCGGTGCGTCTCGACGAGGACCTGACCGAGGCGTACATGCGCACCTATGGTGACTACCTGGGCGACCGGCTGCCGAAGTTCGTGCGCGCCTTCCCCTACCTGGAGTACTACCAGGACAGGGGCCGGACGGTCTATGGCGCCCCGACCTGCTCCGGCAATCACAGCTACTGGCACACGCTGCCGGACCTCCCCCGCCACGGGGATAACATTAAGACCTTCGCGGATCGCTGCATCCAGGCCGACGCCGCGGGGCTGATTACCACCGCCTGGTACAACCGCAGCCCGGAGCTGCTGCACTTCGGCATCGTGGCGACCGCGCAGTTCACATGGTGAGCGCGATGGATCAGCCCACCAGACTGCAGACCGAGCGCCTCATCCTCCGCGAGTTCCGCGAGGGGGACCTGGAGAGCGTCCACGCCTACGCCGGCGACCCCGACGTGGTGCGCTAAATGACCTGGGGGCCGAACGCGCCGGCGGAGACGCGCGACTTCATCGAGCGGAAGCTGGCCGAACAGAGCGAGCAGCACCGCCGCGTGTACGACCTGGCCGTTACCGATCGCGCATCCGGCGAGCTGCTCGGCTCGGTAGGGCTGCGACTCAACGCCGAGGGGACGCAGGCCGCGCTGGGCTACTGCTACGCCCGCCAGGCATGGGGCCGTGGCATCGCCACAGAGGCGGCGCGGGAGATGCTGCGCTTCGGCTTCGAGAAGCTGGGCCTGCACCGCATCCACGCAACCTGCGACACCGACAACGTGGCCTCGGCCCGGGTGCTCGAGAAGCTGGGCATGCGGCGGGAGGGCCGCTTCGTGGAGGACGTCTGGCAGCGCGGCCATTGGCGCGACACCTTCTCATACGCCATCCTGCGGCGCGAGTGGGCGACGTCAACCGCGCCCGGCGGTGCCGCTACCGGCAGCGAGTCGCCTGCGAAGCGGGATGACGCCGAGCGTGCCATCAGGCTGTTTCAGGCCGAGCGAGCAGACGGATGGGAGGGCGCGCAGTTGCAGATCCCCGAGGGCGTTGAGGTCAGGATGCAGGTGCCCTACGGCACCGGCGGCGCACAGCTCACGACGGACCTCTTCCTGCCGCCGAGGGAGCGGTTCGAGGGACCCCGGCCGGCGATCCTCTACATCCACGGCGGCGGCTGGCGGGCCGGCTCGCCCACTCAATTCTACCGCCACGCCGCTCGCCTGGCCGACAGGGGCATCGTGGGCTCCTGCTGCCGCTACCGCTTCGCGCCGGAGTTCCCCTTCCCTGCAGCGGTGCACGATGTGAAGGCCGCGGTCCGCTGGCTGCGGGCCTCCGCGGATGAGTATGCCATAGACACCGAGCGCATCGGGGTGCTGGGCGGCTCCGCGGGCGGACACCTGGCGGGGGTCGTGGCCACCACCGCGGGCGTGCCAGAGCTTGAGGGCGACGGCGGCCACGCCGGCCAGCGCAGCGACGTGCAGCTCGCGGTACTGCTCAATCCCATCACGGACATGACGCAGTTCGCCGAGGACGACCCACTCCGGGAGGCGGTGGAGCAGTTCATGGGCGGGCCATCGGAGGAGATGGCCGCGGCTTATCGGCTGGCCTCGCCGCTGCTGCAGATCGATGACGACACGCCCCCGTGCCTGCTCGTGCACGGCGGCGATGACCGCACGGTGCCTCCGGAGCAGTCGGAGAGGTTCGCCGAAGCCATGCGGGGCCGCGGTCTGCGGGCCGAGCTTATCTGCGTGCCGGATGTCGGCCACGGCTTTTTCAACAGCGACCCGCACTACGAGAGCATCTACCAGCAGATCGAGGCCTTCGTCCTGGACGTGCTCCGGCCGGAGACCATCCGCTCGTGACCCAGGCCTGACTGCCCAGAACCACGCGGTGTTCCGCCTCGTCTCAGGTGGAGGCATAACCACTGCCGCCACCAGGAGGCATCGACGCAAGGGAGGTCCCGGATGAAGCTGCACAGGACCGTGTTACGCGGCACGGCGATCGCGGGGGGTGTCGTCGCCCTGATCATTCTGACCATACTTGCAGGGCGCGCCCCGGTTGGCGGGGATGTCCCGGTCGCTGCCGACGCGACGCCCGACAATGTGCCCGCGGCCCGCAACGTGGTAATCATGATCTCCGACGGCTGCGGCTTCAACCACCTGCAGGCCGCGGCGATATACCAGCATGGCACCCCGACCAGCCCTCTCTACGAGTCCTTCCCGGTGCGGCTGGCAATGACCACCTTCGCCGCCGGCGGATCCTACGAGCCCGAGAGAGCCGCGGCGGACTTCGCCTACGTGAAGGAGGGGGCCACGGACTCGGCCGCGGCCGCGACGGCCCTGGCCTGCGGGGTGAAGACATACGCGGGCGCCATAGGCGTGGGCGAGGACAAGCAGCCGCTCCGTAACGTGGTGGAGCACGCCGAGGCGCTGGGCAAGGCCACGGGCGTGGTCACAAGCGTCCAGCTCAGCCACGCCACACCCGCCGGCTTCGTCGCGCACAACGAGAGCCGGAACAATTACGTGGAGATCGCCTCCGAGATGATCAACGAGAGCGCCGTGGATGTCATCATGGGAGCCGGGCACCCGGAGTACGATGACAACGCGCGGCCCCGGGACGGAGAGCGGGAGTACCGCTACGTCGGGGGCGAGGAGACGTGGCGGGCGCTTCGGGCCGGAACAGCGGGGGCCGATGCCGACGGGGATGGCGACCCCGATCCCTGGACGCTGATCGAGAGCCTCGAGCAGTTCCGCGCGCTCCAGCAGGGGGACGCGCCGCCGCGGGCTATCGGCGTCCCACGGGTCGCGACCACCCTGCAGCAGAAGCGCGCCGGGGACCCGATGGCCACAGCCTTCGAGGTGCCCTTCAACGACGGGGTGCCCACGCTCCCGGAGATGACCCTCGGGGCACTGAACGTGCTTCACGCCGACCCTGACGGCTTCCTGGTTATGGTTGAGGGCGGGGCCGTTGACTGGGCGTCACACGCCAATCAGCCGGGCCGCCTGATCGAGGAGCAGATCGACTTCGACCGCGCCGTCGCGGCAGTGGTTGAATGGGTGGAGGCGAACAGCTCGTGGGATGAGACACTGCTCGTCGTCACCGCCGACCACGAGTGCGGCTATCTTACCGGCCCCGACGCCGATCCGACGGCTCTGGTCTCCCGCGGAGCGGGAGTCATGCCGCAGATGGAGTTCCACAGCGGGAGCCATACCAACTCGCTGGTGCCGCTGTTCGCGCGAGGGCCCGGCGCCGAGGCACTGCAGTCAGTAGCCGACGGCAGCGACCCGGTGCGCGGCGCGTATCTCGACAACACCCAGGTGGCCAGGCTCGTCTTCGCGGCGCTCAGATAGCCAGCATGCTTCTGCGCCCGCTCAACACCCGGGTCACGTCAGCACAGGCCCAGCTGAGGGCCCTCGGCCACCGCTACTCGGTCTCAGCGATGGCCGCGCGAGCCGCGCAGACCCAGGAGCTTCCCAGCCGGCGGTCGCCGTCGTGGGCCGCCACGCGGTAGAAGTAGACGCCGCCGGGAGCCACGTCGCCATCATCGTAGTGGGTGGCGCCCTCGACGGTCGCGACCAGGCGCCCCTGTTCGGTCCCGGGATCGGCCTCCGGCGAGCGATAGACGCGGTAGCTAAGCCCCTCGGCGGCCGCACCGCGATACTCGTCCCACTGCAGGCGGATGCCGGGGTCGGGCGATCCGGGGATGCCGCCGATGGCGTGCAGCCCGGTCGGGAAGGGCACGTCGAAGATAGAGGCCCTCAGCAGGGCGTGGCCGCGGTAGTAACTGCACAGGATGGTGCCCGGCCGGGTCTCGATCATGCACGGGTAGGCTCCGCCGGAGAGCCACACCGGCTCGCCCCAGCTCTCGCCACCGTCGTGGCTGAAGGCCAGGTAGACGCCGCCCTGGTTCGCGTGCTTCCCCCACCTGTCATGATACGCCAGCACCAGCGTCCCCTCCGGAGGGCCCTGCTGCGTGTAGCACAGCGCAGGGCACAGCCCCGTCAGCCCGCTTGGGGCGGCGGTCCAGGTCTCCCCCCCATCCTCGGACACACCACGATACAGCGGAAAGCCCGGGTACTGGGTGCGCGACATCGAGACCAGGCGGCCGTCCGGAAGCTGTGCGATGTCGGTCTCGTTCAGCCGCGCCGGGCCTCCATCGGGGTCCGCACCAGCTCCAATGAGAGTGTAGTCGCCCCAGGTCGCGCCCTGATCGTGGGAGGTCAGGAAGCCCGCCTGGTGGCGGAAGCTGCCCCGCTCCACCGCGCCGTAGCAGTTCAGCAGCAGCCTGCCGTCTGCGAGCTCAAGGATGCCACCGAAGGACGCGGCGGCGTGGAAGGGCGTCTCGACCTCCGGGACGCTCCAGGTCTGCAATCCGTCGTCGCTCACCGCCAGGTGCAGTCTGCCCCAATTGTCCTCCTTCGCCCGCTCCTCGTAGTCGGCGTTGAGGATGTAGAACGGGTGCATGAAGACGCCCTCGTCGCTGATGTAGCCGGTGCCACAGCAGTTCTCCTGTCTGGTCTCGGAGTTCCGGTAGATCAGCTCCGGCTCGTCGCGCCAGGACCGGCCGCCGTCGGTCGATCTGGTCCAGACGATGGTCTCGTCGCGGATCGTCCACGGGCTGCCCTCTTCGTCCACCGACCCCACCTTGTAGACGCAGACGATCTCGTCGCCCGCGAGCCGGGTGAGTCCGCCGTACATGGCATATCGCCCCTGTGGCGCCTGGCGGATCACGGAGTGGGTCAGGTCCTGCTCCAGGTACGGCCGGGGGACGTTCTCCTCGATGGTCACCGATGACACCGCCAGCTCCCCCCGGACGTAGTCCGTGACGAGATCGCCCAGCGCGAAGTAGTCCGGCGTAGCCCGCCCTCGGACCTCGGAGATCGGCGCGGCGGCCTCGACGAGCATCGCGGCCTCCGTATCCCTGACCCGAGCGATGAACTCGCTCAGCGTCTTCTCTATCTCGATCGTGTAGGGGCGGTCCTGCTGGTACTCCACTCCGGTCGGCCGCCAGGCGCCGGCCACCCACTCCTCACCCGTCCAGCAGTGGTAGCCGCCGGCCGGACTGAAGAGGGTGACATAGATGCGCCGCGCATCGTCGTAGTTCTGGAAGACGACGCAGAGCTTCGCCTGCTCGTTGATCGACTCGTTGTCCCCACCCCACCGGACGTCGGGCTCAAAGATCCCGAAGCGGCAGCCGGTGTCCTCAGTGTTGACGGCCGCCACGCGGGCCGCTATCCGGTAGGCCATGGGCAGATGGCCCGCCGTCATGGCGAAGGCGAGGTCGGAGGAGACGGGTGAGGAGAAGTGCATGCCGCGCTGTGGCGAGAGCCGCACCTCGCCCTGGCCGCGGGCAACGCCGAAGAAGGTCCGGAAGTCCGGCCGCGTCCGGGCCGCCGCGGGGTGGCAGGTGAGCACGATCGTTGTCAGGAGCGCCCACGGCAGAAGGACGCGACGGGGGCGGACGGCAAAGGAGTGGGCGGGGAGCTCATCGGGTCGGGAGTACGACAGACAGGCGGTACGCGTCCGTGAGGAGCTGATCGGACGACACCTCGTTTCGGGGATGTGCGGGGCATCGAATGGTGCTGTCGGGGCACGTTACGTCCTCAGCCCGCCTGTCGTCGCGGTTGCTCAAGGGGCCTGCCGCAGACGCTGCAGAAGACGCTCGGCTCCGTGTGCTCCCCGCAGTGCGGACAGGTGATCCGAGCGCGGGAGGCATCTCCGTTCTCGGCCCGCTCCTCCTCCTTGCCGCCCGGCGCACACTTCTCGCACATCAGCATGGCGGCGTTCCAGCACAGGGCGCACACCCACTCGCCGCAGCGTGGGCACTGGTGGAAGTGCTCCTCGACCTCCGCGACTGCCGCCTGCAGAGCCGCGTCGTGCTGGGGGTCGCCATCGGTGGCGCGCACTTCCCCGCGCTCCTCCGTGCCCTCGACGAGCATCTCGCCCATGCCCTCCAGGAGGCCGTTCTCATCCTGGGGGCTGCACGGCTGGAACTGGCTGCGGTAATCAGCGTCGCATCGCTCGCAGTAGAAACGGAACTGGTAGCCGAGGTCGGTGCTGAGGTCTTCGTAGTTCTCGGTGAAGTCTATGGGCGACATCCGTCTTTCACCTGCTCCGCGCGAGGGCTCTGTCTTTGCTGCGATCTCACAGGCCATGCTACCCGCGCTGCTGTTCTCTCCACACGTTTGCGTGTCCGTGCCGGCGGTTGCAGGTCTGGCGTCAAGCATACCTGACCGTCGTCATCCGTGCAAGCTCTGCGCCGCGAAACCCATGGCCGGTTGTCCTCAGTCCAATAGACGTTCGCCGCAGAGGATGGGTTTGTCCGGCGGACACGCCCGCTCACGACAGCTTCTCGCCGCACTCGGAGCAGAAGCGCGCCCCGCCGGGGTTCTCCGAGCCGCAGCTCGGGCACTCGATGGTGACCGTCAGCGGCTTGCCGCACTCGTTGCAGAACTTGCCCCCGGACGTCTTCGCGCCGCAGTGAGGGCAGACGAGGACAACGTCCTCGCGCACATCGATCTGCGAGGCGTAGTCGGTCTCGGAGACGCGCTCCTGGAGCTGCTCAACGCGCGCCTCCTGCTGCATCGCCGCCAGCTCCTCCTGCGTGTCCGGAGCGCACATCTCGCACAGGCCCAGGCTCTCGTTCCAGCACACATCGCAGACCCATTCCCCGCAGCGGGAGCACTGGTGGAAGTGCGGCTTGACCTCCTTCACGGCCTGCCCCAGCGCCCTGTCATGCGCCGGACCGCCAACCGCCCTCTGGATCTCGTAGGCGCTGTCGGCTACCCTCGAGGCCCGCCCCCCGATGAGGCTACCCACCGCTCGCAGGAAGCCTGCCGCCCGACCCGCGGTGAACGGCCGGAACTCACTCATGTAGCCGTTGCCACAGCGCTCGCAGTAGAACTTGAACTGGAAGCCCGTGTCAGTGCTCAGGTCCTCGTGGTTATCCGTGAACTCTATCAGCGCCATGACGCGCCGCCCTCCGTGATCGTGCGCCTTCGGCCCTGACGCGCGCCTCGCGCGGGCGAACGGCCTTCCCAACAGGATGCACAGGATGCCGGCGCCGGGCGCCGGACAGAATCACGACAGTGGCAGGAACTGCAACTGCTGCTGCCGTCACCGAAGCTGCCGTCCGCCGTTATCCTGCCTCTCCTCTCCATCCTGTTCCCTGCCGTGGCCGTTCGAACGGCTCACGGCCAGCGGCCTCCCGGCTGTCACCACAGGTTGGCGACCTCCGGCACATCGGCTCTTTGCCTCAACTGAATCGCGTCTTTTGGGCACACGCTCCGACAGACACCACACCCGTAACAGGCGCTCAGATCCACCTCGATCTTCCGGTCCGCCGGATTGAAGCTGAGGGCGTCAAACTGGCAGACCTCCACGCAGGACCGGCAGCCCGTGCAGAGATCCGGATTCACCTCGGCCACGTACTC
>JBNGDZ010000205.1:0-8089 GCA_049975765.1 Armatimonadota bacterium | reverse complement strand
GTTCTACGTCGAGGCATCAGGAACGCCCTATGAGATCGGCAGGCAGCTCGGAGAGGCCACCAGGTTGGCGATCGGCAACAGCCTGGACATGCTCGCGGCTCGCTTCCGGCATACCGATGAGACCTGGTTCCGGGACATGCGCGACCGGCACATGGCATACACGGAGCGGCGCGCGCCGGAGCTGATCGAGGAGGCGCAGGGGATCGCCGACGGCTCGGGCGTGGACTTCCGCTGGATCTATCTGGCCAGCTTCTACGCCTCCATGCGGCGCGGGCTGGAGGGCTGCTCGAACCTCATCTTCACCCGCAGCCCGGACGGTCCCATCCTGGCGCGCACCTGCGACCTGCCGGCCCACGAGGGGAAGCACGCCGGCCTGGCGCTCGTGCGGCCAGAGGGCGGCCTGGCGGTGCTGGCCTCCTACTGGCCGGGGACGACCTGGCGGGGCAGCGGCATCAACGAGGCCGGCCTGGCCGTGGGGGGCTCGAGCTGCGGGGCGAGCGTCCCGATGCCCGAGGAGTACATGAACCCCCATGCCCTGCCGACGGTGGTGCTGGCGGGGGCGGAGAGCGTGTCAGAGGCTATCGCGCTCATGAGCGAGATGCCCGCCATGCCCTGGGGCGCCAACCACGCCTTGGTCGATGCCAGCGGTGACGCCGCCATCGTGGAGAAGGCCGGGGCCCACCAGGCTGTGCGCCGCACGGAGGACGGCCGCCTGTGGTGCACCAACCACTCCGTCACGGAGGAGCTGTCGCGCTTCGTGATCGACGATGAGGAGAAGCTCCGGGAGTCCCGCCAGCGGTTCGACGCCATCGGCCGCCTCAGCGCACGCGGCCAGCCGGGCGTGGAGCTGGCCCGGGAGGTGGTCTCGTACACCGGCCGCCCCGGTGCGATCTGCCGCTACGCCGACGACGACCCCCGCGGCAACCAGACCGAGTGGGCATTCATCGCCAGGCCGGGGGCCGGCGAGCTGGAGGCCTGCTTCAGCCACCCCGACCGCGACCCATGGCACAGCTTCGCCCTGTGAGCGTCAATCAGCGGACAGGTCGCCGGAGTCGATCCGCCTGACAAGCTCTTGCGTGCCTGCGTGGTCGGCGCCGCGGGCGACCAGGACCAGGCCCTGCCACGGCTCGTCCCCGTCAGCGGGCTCCACGGTGAGCCCGGCCGGCGACATGTCCAGGTAGATCATCCCATTGCCCGTGGGCACGAAGCCCTTGGCGCGGTAGATCTCGTCCTCGAGCGCCTGAAGCTCCCGACGGAGGCGCTCGATGTCCACGGACTCCTCGAAGGCCACCGAGAAGCGGGCGAAGTTGGGGTCCGCGCCGCAGGCGTACTCCCCCGAGAGCGTCTTCACGTGCGCGGAGGCGAAGATGTCCAGGTCCACCCGGCAACGCACGGTGCGGATGATGCGCGCCTGAGGGGAGATCTCACGCACGATCGCCTCGGCGGCGTCCACCTGACCGGGCTCGAAGAGGTCGGTCTTGTTCACCAGCACGATGTCCGCCGCCTCCACCTGGGCGCGGATGCTGGGGAGCGTGTGCACCAGCTTCGGCAGGCTCCCCGGGTCCACAATCGAGATGACCGACGCGAGGTCATAGACCTCATCCAGCCGGGTCTCGGCGAGCATCTGCTCCACGACCATGGGGTTGGCGATGCCGCTGGCCTCAACGACCACGCCGCGCACGGGCTCCTCCCGCGAGTGGAAACGCTCGGGGATGCACTTCAGGTGGCCCACGAACTGCGTCACCAGGCACTGGCAGAAGATGCTGCCGCCGGGGATCGCGACGACGTCCTCATCCTCGCGCTCCAGCAGCGCCGCATCCAGGTCCAGCGGTGAGAACTCGTTCACCAGATAGACGATGCGCTCGCCGGCGTGCCGGGCGATGATGTGCCGCAGGAGCGTGGTCTTGCCGCTGCCCAGAAAGCCGGTCACCAGACACATCGGGATCATGATCCGCGCTTCTCCTCCATCCGCTCTCTGATCGCCGAGACCAGCGTCTCCTGGTCGGGGATGATGGACACGAAGGTGGGCCGGCCGTCGATACAGATGGTGGGGACGTGCCCGGCGTCGAGGCGGCAGAACATGCCCAGGCCCTCCCGCCTGGTGATCTTGTGCTCGTGCACCTCCACACCCTCGCCGATACGCCCGGCGGCCCTGGTGGCGGCGTCAACCATGTACTGGCACGGCGCGCAGGTCGAGGAGTCCAGTGTGATGACGTCGAGGATCACCCTCTCCCCGGCCTCGTAGTCCGGAAGCTCGATGTCCTCAAAGGTATCCTCCTCGGCCTCCACCACCGTCTGCCGGGCCACCTCCCGCTCGTACTCGTCCACCGCCATCAGCCCCGCCGCCGCCACGTTCTCGGGCGGCGTGTCATAGGGCAGATCGCACCCCGGCGCCAGGATGTAGCCCTCGCTGTCGCCAATATCGATGCACTCCAGAGCCGCCTGCTTCGCCCGCTGCTCGGTGCCCAGCAGCAGCACCACGGTGAGCTGGAGGTTGCCGCCGAAGGAGGTATGGTGCGCCCGCGCGATGTCCCGCAGGTACGCAAGGTCCACGTTCTCGTCCACCGAGATGTTGTCGCAGCGGGTCTGCGCCATGACTTCCAGGTTCCGGGTGGCGTCCCCGCAGCAGAACAGGGAGCCGAGCGAGCCACGCCGGTGGATATGATCGAAGAGCTCGTTGGCGGGCTCGGTTACGAACTGCTGGAAGTGCTGCGGGGAGATCTGGCTGACCATGGGATCGACGACCGCGATGACGTCGGCGCCGTTGTCGATGTAGGCGTCGGCAGAGCGCCTGCCCACCTCGGCGCAGAAGCCCATCAGCTCCCTGACCTGCTGCTCGCTGTCGAACATCTCCAGGAAGATGTCATTGCCCAGCAGGTGCAGCCCCAGGGTGAAGGGCCCGCAAATCAGGCCATAGAGCGCCACACGCTCACCGATCTCGGCCTTCACCGACCGCAGGGCCTGCATCGTCAGGGGGAAGCGCCCCGCATCGGTGCTGAACTCGGGCAGGTCCGAGAGCTCCGCGCCCTGAGCCAGCGGGTGACTGACGACGTTGGGCGGGCCATCTGAGGCCCATCGGAGTTCGCAGCCGAGGATCTCGGCCTCCATCTGCAGATCGAAGGTGATGGGCAGCCCGTCGGGCCGGTACAGCTCATCCGCCCTCAGCAGCCCCCGGGCGATGAGCTGGCTCGACTGCAGGTACTCATCGGCCGGCACGCCGATCAGGGCGCCGCCGTGGCAGCCCACGAAGGGGATCCACGCCGGCCGCGGCGTGGTCTGGTTCTGGAACGCCTGCAGCAGAATCTCCCTGCCGGTCATTCCCATCAGCAGATGTCACTCCGTAGAGACTCGCTCAGAGCCTCGCTGCTCTGTCACGGCACTGCCTTCGCCCTCCGAGCGCTGCAACGCCGGCTCGAGAGTGGTCGGTTCGGGCTTTGCGTCTGGTTTGGGCATTCGGGCCGGGATTCCTCCCCACGCGCCACGCACCGTTACCGTCTCGGGTCCGCCAGCAGCTTCTGAAGCTCCACGATCAGCTCTGCCGCGCTGTGCCGGGCCCCCAGGATCACCTGCATGTCGTCGGTGTGCCGCTGCTCGCGCACGGCCTCAGGCAGCTCCTCCTCGAAGCCGCCCTCCATCATGCCCGTGGTGACCCACTTTGGAACCGCGGCCATCTCCTCCGCGCGCCGCAGCAGCGCAGCGTGCCGGACCCGGACATCCGCCGGGAGCGCCTCCGCCCGACCGAGCAGGTCCCGCAGCAACGCCAGGTAGTCGCAGTCCTCCATCCCCTCGCGCCAGTACTCGAACGCCACCGTGCTCAGCGGCCGGCCGTCCGGCGCCCGGCGGATCAGCCCGCCCCAGGTGAACCTGCGGCTGTCCTCCTCCCGGCTGCCCGGCTCCGGCCAGAGGCCCTCGCCGTAGGGCCCCACGCCGCCACCGGCCGACAGGCTCCAGTGCAGCACCCCGTCCAGGTCATCGCGCATCGTGGCCCAGTACTGCGCCCGCATGAGCACCTCGTCGCGCTGGTCGGCGCGCAGGTTGTACCACCACACCTGCATGCCCTGCGCCCTGAGCCGGTCACGCACCTCCGGCGAGAGCAACCGCGTGACCACCGCTATGATGTCCAGGTGCTCGATCCGCTCGTAGTCCTCCCACAGAGGCACGTTGACCGTGGTCATGGTGCGCACGCGCGGATAGCGGCGCTTGAACTCGCCGTAGATGTCCTCGAGCGCCGGCACCAGCCCCGAGCCCAGCTCATCGAAGCCGTACAGCACCAGATGGTCCAGCAGCCACGGCGCGCGGTCACGGACCTGTTTGATGCGCTTGTCCACCCGCCTGAGGTAGTCGTTGCGCACCGAGTCCGTGAAGCGCGGCTGCCCGTCCGGGCCCTCCTCAAACCGCCCGGACCCCATACGGCTGATGCGCTTGAGGTTGAACAGGTTCGCGCCCCACTCATGCCACCGCAGCATATCATCCAGCGGGGGCGGGTCCGGCCATTGGTAGATGCTCATGGCGTTGAAGCGATGCGAGATCACCATCCAGGCGTTGGCGTCGGCCCACTCTCCACTGTGACCCCACCCGTGCGTCGCGGTCTGCAGCGAGGCGTACTTCGGCAGCGTGAACGGCCATACGGTCAGATGCACGTGCACCTCTTGTGGCTCCACGCTCTCGGCGCTGATGGTCACCGTGCCCGAGTAGTCCCCCGGCGGCGTGCCGGGCGGGACGTAGACGTTGACCCACACCGGCTGCAGGCCCCCGCGCCCGACGTCGAAGGAGCGCACGTCCGGCCGCAGCATGTCCGCGTAGTGGACGCCGTCGGCCGGATGCGGCCGCCAGCCCATCGGCGCGACCTCGATGTTCTCAGGCGCGATGGCGCCGGGCCCCCGCAGCGCCGACGCCTCCACCCGCACACCCGTCAGCTCCCGATCGCGGGCCAAGATGACGAGCTGGAAGGGCTCGTACTCGCGCCGCGCCGCCGCGATGCGCACCTCGCGGCCGAACGGCCCGGCGTAGTCCGCCGCGAACTCCGAGAGCGTCTCGGGCGCCTTCGGGATGCCGATTGCGAGCGGCGCGTCCGGGAACTGCCGCTGCATCTCCGCCTCGACGCGCGCCGCGCCCATCCGGCGCTCGACGGCCGCCACCGCCCCCTCCAGCGCCCGCAGTTCGGCATCCGCCGCGACCGTCGGGGGCGCGTCAAGAGGCGTGACGAGCTCCGGCTCTTCGGCGGGCAGAGAGAGGCCGGTCAGCGCATCGACAGCGTCCACGAGCGTCGCCCGGGCGAGCGATGACAGCGCCTCTCGCGCCTCGCCCGTCAGCTCGGCGAGGCGGTCACGCAGCTCCAGACGCGGGCCGGGCTCGCGCGTCTCCCCCAGCGACGCCGCCAGCCCCTCAGCGCGCCCGGCCAGCCCCAGCACGCGGTCGCGCAGCTCCGGACCGGCGATCTCAGCGGCGGCGTCCAGGCAGGCGCGAAGCCGGGCCAGGCGCTGCTCGCAGGCGTCCACAAGGCGGAAGTTATCGAGGTAGATGACTCGCCGCTCGCGGTTCTGTCGGGTGGTGAAGCGCAGCAGGATGATCTGCGACAGGTCCGGGTCCGGCACCCCCATGGCGTCATTACGCAGCGACACGCGCCACTGGCCGGACCGGATGGTGAAGGAGAACAGGCGGTTCTGGTTCGGGTCCTCCACGCCCCCGCCCAGCACGTGGAGCTGCACGCCCCCCTCCCCCATGACCTGCGCCTCGAACTGCAGGCCGTCCCAGCCGCGCCAGTCGCCGGCGTCGATCTGTGGCGGGCGGAAGTTGATGACCCGCCAGTCGCCCTCGCCCTTCTCCCACTCGTGGAAGGTCAGCTTGAGCGATGAGGAGCCGCTCGACGCCCACTCAGTCGAGCGCTGCATCTCCGTCTCCGCGCCCTCGCCCCAGTCGTCCCTCTGCCTGCCGGGCAGCTCCCAGCCCCTCGCCCAGTCGTCGCCCTCGAAGTCGGCGACCTGGCGCGTCCGCACGAGATCGTCATCCGCAGCCTCGGCCGCGCTGAGCGCTGCAAGCACCATGGGCAAGGCCATCACATGGAGTCTGTGCACATGAGATCACCTTCCCTGGAAGCGCAATCCGTCACTCACCGACCTGCAGCAGGCGCGTGCAGTGTGGGATGGCGGTCACGGCCAGGCCGTCGGCGAGCTGTGCGACGGTCCCAAGCCTCTCTCCCGTAACCACATCGATGACCGGCGCGGGAGATGCGCTCGGCAGTCCCAGGATCGCCGGGTCGCAGCGCACGGTCGCCTCGACCGGCTCGTCGCCGACCGACAGCAGCGCGGCGGTACGCGCGTCGGGGTAGGCGTAGACGAAGAGGTCGTCGCCGCCGGTCACGTCCAGTCGATTCGCATGGTCCTTACGGTGCGCGGCCCAGAGCACGACCGCGCGGAGCAGCCGCGAGAAGCCGTAGTGGTCCGACCGCCCGGCGATCCACGCCGCCCGGCCCTCCCCCACCTCGCGCAGCGTCACGCCGGGCGTCGGCTCCCCATCGCCACCGACCAGCGCGTAGGCGACAGTAATGTCGTCGGCGGCAGGCATCGCCCGCGAGACGTCGTGCATGTCAGCGATGACCGGCGCGCCGGCGATGCCCGCGTCCTGCGCGCGCACCAGCGAGAGCCCCTCCTGGTCGCGGGCCGCCGCCAGCGCCTCCTCGTCGATCCACTCATCCCCCAAGTACGCCTCGGGCTGCGCCCCGGACTGAGGCGATCCCGCGCCATCGACGCCGAGCACATTCGCCAGCGCCCAGCCGCCGTCCAGCGCCGAGGGCGCCTGCAGGCCGACCACGCCGCCGCCGGCCCGGACGAAGCCCTCGATGGCCTCGACCAGCCGCGCATCCTGCCAGATGTACCCGCCGCTCCAGGCCGTGCCGGGGAGCCCGTAGAGGAACAGGCAGTGCGCGTCATCGGGCACACCTCCCTCGATGACGTCGCGGAAGCTGATGAAGCGCACGCGCACCGGCAGATCCGTCAGGTGCCACAACACCCGGTCGCCCCACGGCCGCCAGGAGTATTGCTCGCCCCACGAGTGCACCACGTAGAGGTTTGCCGCGCCCTCCCACGCCCGCGCGCCGCCCAGCCGGGCCATCAGCCGGAACTCGTCGCTGATCTGCGCGATCTGCTCGATCACGTCCTCGCGGATGGCCGTCTCGGACAGCTCCGCCGCGTTGGGCATGGGCATCCAGTAGAGCCCCTGGGGCGGCTGCATGAGCAAGCCGCGGCGGGCGCGATCCCATCTCGTTGCGTAGATGGCGGCGCCGTCGGCCCGAGCCACCAGGTGCGAATGCAGCCACTCCACGCGCATGCGCCGGTAAACGTCACCCGGGAAGTCCACGAGCGCGCGGGCGGTCACCGGGTCCCCGGAGGGCTTGTCCACCTCATCCACGTTACCGGCCTGAAGGCTCCCCAGATACGGCTCGATCCCCACATGACAGTCGCCCCAGTAGAGCCAGGTGCGCTGGCCCAGGGCATGGTTAACATCTGTCGCCCGCCGCATCCAGGGCTTCACGTGCTCCCGCACCCACTGCATCCAAGCCAGGTACTCCGGCCGCGGAGGCACATCCAGCGTCCGCGGAGGCATCACCAGCCAGCGGGGGTCGAACTCGATGCCCGTCTCCTCGGTGAAGCGCCGCTGGTTCTCGGGCCGCGCGGCGTTGGTGTAGGACTCCCAGTCATAGCCGCCCTGAGGGTTGCCCCCCGGCCAGGCATACGCCAGGTCATCGTACCAGAAGGTCTCCAGCACCCCCTGCAGCGGCTCCGCCTGCTCGGCCAGCACCTCCAGCGCGTGCTCCGCGAAGGGCTCGTGAAGCGGGTCGCCGATGCGTGTGGTCTCGTTGAGGTAGTAGACCCGGTAGACGTGCCCCTTTTGCGCCTCGGTGATGGTGATCGTGCGCGCGGAATGGTCATATTCCCACGCATCCGGGGGCACGTCTTCGCCCGTCTCCGCATCCAGCACCAGCCAGTGCTCCTCAGGCGGGAAGTGACTGCTGACCTTCATACCGCCCCACTGGGGCGCCTGCAGCTCGAGCGCCACCGCCTGCCCCTCTGCCGGCGGCGTGTCCATGTAC
>JBNGDZ010000204.1:0-8090 GCA_049975765.1 Armatimonadota bacterium | reverse complement strand
CCGGATGGCGCGTGTGGATACGGTGATGGTCAACTCGCACAGCTTCGGCGGGACACATTCGGCGCTGATCATCCGGCGCTTCGATCCGGCGGCCTGACGCCGCACACGACGTGGCACTGGATCGTCGCGGCGATCGCGTTCAGTCTCATCGGAGGGTCTCAGGGTGGAGGTCAAAGAGGTAGCGCTGGCGGCAACGACAACGGCCGCCGTTGGCCTGGGAATCGCCATCTACCAGCGGACACCCGACCGCGTGTGGAATCGGCTGTTCGCGGTTCATGCTGTGGCCGCTGGCCTCTGGACGTTGCTCAACTTCCTTTTGGAGACCGCGGATACTCCGGCCGAAGCCGAAGTCTGGCTGCGGCTGAGTCACCCCGCAGTGGCACTTGGCATCTGCACGGTGGTGGACTTCGCCTGGGTCTTCCCCGACCGCATGGAGTACGCCGACCCGCGGCGGCGGACGATCCTCTACGCCATCGGCAGCTTCTTCGGGGCCGCTGTGCTGGCGCCGAACTTCGTCCGTGGCATCGAGATTCGACCCGAGATGATTACCGTTGACTATGGCTGGCCCTTCGCGGTCTTCGGGCTGTTCGCTGTTCTCACACTGGGCTACGCCGACGTGCTACTGCTAGCGAAGGCCATTCGGCTGGAGGGGGTACAGCGGGTCCAGCTCATTTGGGTGCTGCTGGGGCTGGCTGGCACCCACTTCGTGGCCAGCCTGGTCATCATCATCATCCCGCTGATTTGGGGCACGACCGCCTACAGCGGTTGGGGGGCGTCCAGCTACATCATCACCCTGGCAGGCATGGGCTACGCCATCGCCAAGCACCGGCTGATGCAGCCGGAGATGGCCCTGCGGCGGCTGGCCAGCGCCATGGTGTCGGCGGGCGTAGTGCTGTCGATAGGCATCGGCGGTCTGCAGGCCCTGCAGCCGGTGCTTGTCAGCAACCGCGTGCCCATGGACCTGGCCTACGTGGTTACGGGGCTGTTCATGGGCATGGTCATCGTCGTCGTCCACGACAAGGTCGCCGCGGCGATGCGACGGATGCTCTCCGCCAGTACCGACCCAACTTCAGTGCAGGCGGAGGCGTCCTCGCACATCCTGCGCACGCTGGATGCGGCACATCTGGTGGACTACCTTGTGCAGGCCCTGGAGGGCGCGCTGGAGCCCACCAACGTTGTGGCTTACACGCGGGAGGACGGTGGCGGCAGGCTGGCCCCCAGGGCCTCGGCGAAGGCGGACCGACGGGTAGAGGAGGCGAAGCCGCGCGCACCGCTGGATGTGGGCAATCACCTGGTGCGCGTAGTGGCCGAGAAGGGCTCGCCGCTCACGCGCGACCACGTCTATCGCTTCGGGTCCCTGGAGGAGGCCAAGCGACTGGCTCTGGCCATGGGTGAGCTCGATGCAGAGATTGTCGCTCCGATGATGTGGGAGGACGAGCTGATCGGGCTGGTGACCATCGGGCCGGAGATGTCCGGGGACATGTACACGGAGGATGACATCCGGTTCGTGAGCGAGATGGTCCTGCAGGCGTCTCTGGGGCTGCGGAACGCTAAGCTCTACGCTCAGACGGAGGAGCTGAAGACCTTCAACGAGCGCATCCTGCGGCAGATGGACAATGCTGTCGTGGTGAGCGACGCCGATGAGCAGATCGTGGTCTTCAACCAGGCCGCCCAGCGGCTGTTCGACATCCCTGGAGCCAAGGCCATCGGTGCCAGCATCGACGTGCTGCCGGAGGGCATCGCCAACTGCCTGCGAGCCAGCCTGGGCAGCGGGCGGATCCTCTCCAGTCAGCACTTCGAGATCGAGCAGAAGGGTCGGACCCTGCCGCTGGCCTGCAGCACCTCTCCGCTGGCCGGCGACGAGGAGGGGCCGCAGGGGGCGGTGGCGGTGATCAGCGACCTGACGCTGATCCAGGAGCTGGACCAGGAACGGCAGGCGGCGGAGCGGCTGGCCCTGATCCGCGTGATCTCAGCAGGTATGGCGCACGAGATCCGCAATCCGCTGGTGGCCATCCGGACCTTCGCGGAGCTGGCGCCCAAGCGCCTGGACGATCCGGACTTCCGCTCCAACTTCCTATCGGTGGCCCAGGAGGAGATCAAGCGAATCGACAAGCTGGTGGGCGATCTGCTGACGCTGTCCAAGCCGGCTGATGCCGTGGTGGAGCCGGTGGACCTGGATGAGATCTCCCGCCAGGTGGTGCGATCGATGGCCGGCATGGCCGAGGCCAAGGGCGTGACCGTGAACCTGGAGGTGGCGGAGCTTGAGAGAGTGCCACGGGGCGACCCGTCGCGGCTGCACCAGGCGCTGTTGAACCTGGTCCGCAATGCGATCGACGCCGAGCCCGCCGACGGGCAGGTGAACATCGCCGTCGAGGAGGTCACCGACGCCAGGGATCGCAGGGCCGGCGTGATACGCGTGCACAATCCCAACAGCTACATTCCTCCTGAGGACATCGAGGAGATCTTCCGGCCCTTCATGAGCAAGAAGCCCTCGGGGACCGGTCTGGGCCTGGCGATCTGCCAGACTATCATCGAGGAGCATGGCGGCGAGATCATGGTGGAGTCCAGCCGGGAGAGGGGAACCGAGTTCGCCGTGGTTCTGCCGCTGACGCGCTTGAAGTCCCCGATAATGACGGCCGGGGATGACTGAGATGACTATCGCTGTGCTGGCGGACGTAAGTCGGGAGTGGGCGCGGCTGCTGCGGGAGACGATGGGTGAGGGGGCCACGGTGCTGGAGGCCGAGGACCCCGAGGCCACCGTGGAGCTGCTGCAGTCGGTGCCGGCCGACCTGATCGTGATGGAGATGCAGAAGCTCGTGCGGGCGCGGACCGTGGCACTGCAGCGGGTGCAGGAGCAGGCCCCGCAGGCGGTGGTGGTGTGCATCGCCCCGGACGAGGTGATCGATCGCGTGCGGTTCGAGCAGCTTCCGGCGCCGGACATGTGGTTGCGAACCGAGGAGGGGACTGAGGACCGCGAGGAGGTGGTGAGGGCGGCGCTGGAGCGGGCACGGCTGCGCAGCGAGGTCGGCGAGGCCTATGACGACTCGGAGCCGGCGCCGGTGGTGAGCGAGGGCGAAGCGGATCGCAGCTCGGATCTGGACGCCTTCCGGCGGCTGATGGGTGGGGTGGAGGGTGGCTTTGACCTCGACCGCCTGCTGGAGGCCTACGTGGACGCCGTCACGCACTTCATAGGGTGCGCCAGCTACTGCCTGCTGTGGGAGCGTGACGAGGGGCATCTGGCCATACGCTGCCAGCGGGGGATCCGCGCTGAGGTGGTGGAGGCCGCGCGCTTGGGCCCCCGAGATGCTCTGCCCACGTGGTACCGCCGCAATCGGCGGGTGCTCACGGTGGGGGAGCTCCCGTCGTGGCCGGATCGGAAGCTGGCCGGGTGCATCAGGCGGGAAATGGACCTGTTCGGGGCACAGGTGGCGGTCCCTTTGATGGTCCGGGGCCGGCTGGCCGGCATTCTGATGCTTGGGGAGAAGGTCCTCGGGGAGCGGTATCGCAGCAACGAGATCGAGGTGCTCTTCAACGTCTCCAGCCACGTGGCGCTGTCCGCCGAGGGCATCGAGCTGCACCAGGAGCTGGGGCGGTCGAAGGCCTATGCCGACCGGATCGTGGAGAGCATGGGCGCCGGGCTGATCATGCTGGGCCCCGATGAGCGGATAGCGGTGTGCAATCCGTACGCGGCCCGAGTTCTGAGGCTGGAGCGCGGGAAGGTGGAGGGGGCCGACCTGCGCGCCCTGCCCTCACCGTTGGGCGACATGCTCTACGCGGCTCTCGCGGACCCGGACGCGGGGACGACGTCCGAGGAGGTGAGCATCCGCGGTGGCCGGGCCACGCTGCGCGTCACCACCTCGCCGCTGCACGACGACACCGGCCAGGTGCGGGGGAGCATCCTGATGCTCTCCGACATCACCGCCGAGAAGGAGCTGGCGCGCGAGCGCAGCCGTCGCGAGAGGCTGGACGTGCTGACCAAGATCGTGGGGCGGATCGCACACGAGGTCAAGAACCCGCTCACGGCGGTGAAGACCTATGCGGAGCTGATGAGCGGGAGGGGGGTCGATGACGACCGGCTGGCCAGATTCTGGTCGCAGACGGTACTGCCCGAGATCGACCAGCTCGATCAGATGCTCAAGGACATGCTGCGGATGGTGGAGCAGCCGGAGCCGAAGACGGAGTCCGCGCGACTGGAGGAGCTGCTGTCGGAGGCCATCGCGGCCATCCCCATGTCCGAAGAGATCAAGCAGCAGTCGTTCAACGTCCAGCTCGCAGAGGATCTCCCGCCGGTCATGGTCGATCCGGAACCCACTCGCGATGCGCTTGCATACCTGATGCAGTATTTGGCCGGCTCGCGGCCGTATGTCGTGCAGGTGCAGGCCGAGTGGGACGCCGATGACCCGACACGCGTGGTCGTGAAGATGACGCGGCGCTCGCGCGGGGACGGGCAGTTCGATCCCGAGACCATCTTCGATCCTCTTGCGGCAATTCAGAGTCCGGAGTCAGAACTGGGACCGGCCATCAGCCAGAGGATCATCGCCAACCAGCACGGCCGAGTCGAGGCGTCGTGCGAGGACGGGCGTGTCACCATGCGGGTGGTACTGCCCCGCTCTCAGTAGACGCCCGAGACCGGCCAGGAGGTATCGTGATGGGTGCCAACATCATTGTGGTAGACGATGAGGTGGGGCCCAGGGAGTCCCTGCGGATGATTCTAAACGTGGAGCACCAGGTGCGGATGGCCGCCAGCGGCCAGGAGGCGCTGGAGATGATCCGGGAGGAGCCGCCGGACCTGGTCTTCCTCGACATACGCATGCCTGAGATGGACGGCACCGAGGTGCTGGGCCGCATCAAGGACATGGCGCCGGAGGTCGAGGTGGCCATGATTACCGCCTACGCCGCCGTTCAGAGCGCCCAGCGCGCGATGCGCCTGGGAGCGCTGGACTACATCACCAAGCCCTTCGGCGTGACGGAGGTGGAGGCGGTGGTGGAGCGGGCGCTGGCGAAGCGCCGCGAGGAGCGCGAGGGCCGGCTGCTGCTGGAGCAGCTTTCCAGCACGATCTCCCAGCTCTCCGACCAGCTTGCCAGGACCCGCGGCGAGGGGGATCACGCAGACGACGCCCTTGCACGTGACCTGGCCTCGGCCCACAGCTCCATTGAGGGCCAGCTCAACGAGGTGCTGCGCCTCAGCTCCATCGGGGAGGTGGCAGCGGAGGTCGCCCACGACCTCAACAACTTCCTCTCCACGATCCTCTTCCGCATCGAGATCATGCTGCTGGATATTGACGAAACCCAGGGGCTGGATCCCGAGACGCTATCCAACGGCCTGCGGCAGATCGCGCTGGCGGCGAGGGACGGAGGCGAGGCCCTTGAGCGCATCTCAGCGCTGAGCGGCTCCAATCCCTATGAGCCGACGGAGAAGGTGGACCTCAACGACATCCTGCGCGAGTCCGTCGAGCTGAGCAAAGGGCGTATCGACGAGCCCGAGCGCTACCGTGTGGCCTTCGACCTCGAGGATCTCCCGCGCATCGACGGCAGTCCCGCCGGGCTTCGTACGGTCTTCACCAACCTCATTATCAACGCCTTCCACGCTCTGGAGGAGAACGAGCGGCCCGGTGAGATATCGATCTGCAGCTATCGCGGCGGGGACTGGGTCGTCGCCGAGGTCGCTGACAACGGCGTGGGCATGTCAGAGGAGGTGCTGGCACGCCTCCCCGAGCCGTTCTTTAGCACCAAGGGCGAGCGCGGAACAGGATTGGGACTGACGGTGGCGCACAAGGTCGTCGCTCAGCACTGTGGCTCGGTTGACTTCGACAGCGCTCCGGGCGAAGGCACCACCGTCACGGTCCATCTTCCCATCCACCACAGTCTCGCCCACGATCGCGCGGGCTCGGCCACGGTCATGGTCGTCGATGACCAGGAGGGGATGCTGGTCGTCACGCGGGAGGTGCTCCAGAGCAGCGGGTACCGGGTGCTCACGTCCAAGTCGGGCGAGGAGGCCCTGCAGCTATTCGAGTCGGCAATGAGGGACCCCGAGACCGGACAGCCGGGTGTGGTGATCACGGACCTGCGCATGCCGGGGATGCTGGGTACAGAGCTGGCGACGCGGATCAAGCAGATGGCGCCGAGCACTCGGATCATCGTTCTGAGCGCCTTCTTGGAAGAGGCCGACCCCGACGACCTCTCAGTTGCGGACCTTGCGCTGGAGAAGCCCTACGACCTGCAGAGGCTGTGCAGGATCGTGCAGGAGCAGCTCTCAGAGGCGGCTTTGAGCTGAGCCGGGGCCGGCGTCTCAGAGGCCGCCTCGCTGGATGTTGCGATTGGCCGTGGCCACCATCTCCCCCATCGCCTCCGCGTCGCCTACAGCGCACCACAGTCGAGCCAGGTCCCGGAAGCGCCGGGGGGCCATGCCGGCGCAGTGGGCGATGAGGGCGTTGTCGTCGGGCACCGCGGTCAGAATCCCCGCCTCCTCAAGGGCCATGGAGAACTGCGTCGTCAGTCGCGTGAACTGCCGGAAGTCCATGCCGTTCACCCGGTAGGGCACCGGCTCCCACATCGATGGCGGGAAGAGCAGCTTGATCTTGTAGTCAAGCTCGACCTCCGCCAGCTCCACGGGGTCGAACTCCAGGCCGTACTGCTCGGCATTGATCCACCAGGGGGTCCCCGGCAGTATCCCCGGGAACTGCACGGGCACCGAGTCCGGCCGCAAGTCCAGAAGCAACTCCAGACTCTGCTGGATGGTCTCCTCGGTGTCGAAGGGCAGGGGCACGATCATGCTGGTGACCACGAAGATGCCGGCATCCTGGGCCTGCCGCACGGTATCCTTGACACGGTCGAGCTTGATCTTCTTGCCGACCGCCCTTTCAAGCACATCCGGGCAGCCGGACTCGATGCCGAAGAACATGGCGTAGAGACCGGCGTCGGCCACTCGCTGGAAGTGATCCGGGCTCGCGGACGCGAAGTGCCCGAAGCAGGTGAAGCTCACATCGAGGTCCCGCTCGAGGATCTCGTCGGCAACCTTCGCCATCAGGTCCCCGGGGGTGGAGGAGCCTGAGAAGCGGAAAGCGGTAATCCCGTGCCGCTGCACGATCTGCTGCATGCGATCGACCAGCAGGTCGGGGCTCGCGGTCCTCAGCCGTCTGCCGCTCTCAACAGGGTGCGTGCAGAAGGCGCACTGATGCGGACATCCCCGGCTATCGTCAATGACGATGATCTTGATCTTCTCATCGCCGACCATCGCCGGGTAGAGAGTCTCGTCGTAGATGGGCTCGGGCAGATCGTCCATCTCCAGGCCTTCGGCGCGGGGCACCACACGCACCCGCCCACCCTCCCGGTACGTGACGCCGGGGATGCCATCAAGCCGAGAGCGCCCGAGAGCGTGCTCGGCGAGGAGCTTGATAGCCCGCTCGCCCTCCCCATCCAACAGGCATGTGAAGGCGTGGGTCCGCCGGAAGATGCGGGCGCCCCACCACGAGGACTGCGGCCCGCCGCCGTAAATGGGCAGCTTCGGGAACTCCTCCCGCAGCCGCTCGGCGATGACCACGCTGCCGGTGAAGCCGTCGCCATTCCAGAGCTTCATGCCCACGAAATCCGGGCGCGAGTCGCGGACCTCCTCGGTGACCTCCTCGGCGATGGCTCGCGTCTGCTCCCCCTGATGCTGCTGGAGCACCGCGTCAAGCTCGTGCAGCCGCGCGCGGGCCTCATCATCCAGCGGTCCCCCACCGCCCAGCAGGCGCTCGGCCTCGGGGCGGAGACGCTCCGTGAGCTCTCTGGGGAACAGCCGCCGCATACTGGACACGGTCCCGAAATCCAGAATACGCGCCTCCCACCCCTCCTCGACCAGCGCACCGGCCAGATTCGCCAGGCCGTTGTCCGGCGTGAGGCTGCTGGGGGTGTAGGGGTATCCTCCGTAGCTGATCAGGAGCGCACCAGGCATACGTTCAACTTCTCTCTACGCGTAACTACTCACGTTGCGACTTGTCTTGTGGGTACAGTATAGCCCCCCCGCGAGATTGTCAAGGAAAAGGAAAGGGCGGAACTTTTCCGGGCCTGGTCTGTCTTCAATAGCAGAAGCTAAGATCGCAGCCACCATC
>JBNGDZ010000203.1:0-8110 GCA_049975765.1 Armatimonadota bacterium | reverse complement strand
AGCTGTGCGAGTTGATCATGATGGTGTCAACCCGAGCCACCCGCGCCTCGTTGGGCACGCAGTCGAGGTCGCACTCGGGGTCCGGATGCTCGTAGTTAATGGTCGGCGGCACGATGCCCGTCTCCAGCGCCATGCAGGCCGCGACGGTCTGCCACGGTCCCGCGGCCGCGAATGGCTGTCCCGTAGTCCCCTTAATGGAGCTGACCGGGATGTTGTAGGCGCGCTCACCCAACACCAGCTTGATCGCGTGCATGTCCGCGGCGTCG
The DNA here is from genome assembly GCA_049975765.1 of Armatimonadota bacterium. Lineage (GTDB taxonomy): Bacteria > Armatimonadota > Zipacnadia > Zipacnadales > UBA5352 > JAYENL01. Next base: position 7,844 of record JBNGDZ010000203.1, on the reverse strand, counting down.
TACTCAGGATTGCCGATGCCGTGGGCGCACACGTAATCGATGTCGTCCGGCGAAAGCCTGGCCTGCATCAACGCCTGGCCGAAGGCCGAGGCCAACTCCTCGCCGCTGGGGTCGGCCTTGACCAGATGCTGGCCCTCGTTGGCGCATCCGTGGCCCACAACCTCCGCATAGATGTGCGCCCCGCGGTCCATGGCGTGTGACGCCGTCTCCAGGACCAGAGCCCCGGCCCCCTCAGAGACCACGATGCCATCGCGGGTCGCGTCGTAGGGCCGGGAGGCCTTCTGGGGCTCTTCGTTGCGGCTGGTCATGATCCTCACTAGGCTCAACAACGACATGGCGACGTCGCTGAGCGTCGAGTCGCTGCCGCCGACCACCATCACGTGAGCCGCATCGCCGCGCAGCACGTTGGCCCCATAGCTGATGGCCTCCAGGCCGGAGCAGCACCCCGTACCCGGCGAAGCGCTGGGACCCTTCATGCTGTAGCGTATCATCAGCCGGGATGTGGCCGCGTGCGGGGAGACTTCCAAGTGATCGAGGGCGCCGCACGCCTTAGAGCCCTGCTCGAAGTAGGTCCTGTAGATGTCGTCCGTGATGTTCCCGCTGCCCGCCACGCTCGTGCCGCAGGCGGCTCCCTTCCGGAAGGCATCGACGCTGCCGAGATCGATCTCAGCGTCCCTGACGGCGTGCTCTGCCGCCGCCACGGCGTAATGCACGAAGCGACCGCAGCGCTTGGCCTCAGACCTGTGCATGTAATCGGTTGGATCGAAGTCCTCGTCGCTGATCTCACCGGCGATACGGCAGTAAAGGTTGGAGGCGTCGAAGCGGGAGATGTAGCTGATGCCCGAACGCCCGTCTCGGACCGCCTCCCAGAACGCCTCCTGGCCGATGCCCGAGGAGGAGATCACACCCAGGCCAGTGATGACGACCCTGTTGTGCAGACTCGGCCTCAGCGGAGCCATCGGTGCCCTTCGCACTTCCCTTCCGTCACCACACGTGTGCGACCTCAAGCTGATGCGTCTCCGACCCGCCCAATGCCGCCCCGGTGGCGTCCTCATTCCAGTCGTCGAGATAGGCGTAGTTCACGACCCAGCCGCTAACCTCGTAACCCGCACCCAGGGCCAGCGTCCCGTCATTGCTCCCCAGCCGCAGATCGAGCTGTGGCGTCGCCGCCACCTCGACGCCAAGGTGCAGCCCCTCGGACTTGCTCTGCATCTCGCCGCTCTCGGACTTTAGCTCCATCCACTCCGCCGCTCCGAGCACGCGCTCGGACAGCGGCGCCGACACGCCCACCGCCCACTCCGTTGACGTGAAGTCCAGCAGCGCAGTCTGTGGCATCTCCGGGGATCTGAAGGCCACGTCCTCAGTGTAGCGGTCGTAGACGAAGCCCGCCAGGGCGTTCTCCCCCCACTCATAGAGGGCACCGATGCGGAAGCCGAAGGTGGCGGTGCTGTCGGTGTGAACCATGACGCTGCCGTCAGTCGGGTTATACAGGTTGAAGGTGGTGTGAAGCACCGGACTGGCTCCCCCGCCCACGAGCCACCGCTCTGAGAGTCGCCTGCCGTAGTGCAATGCCATGTCGGTCTCGTGGATCGACCCCGGCAGAGCCTGGTCGGGACCGAGGGTCACTGATCCGCGCTGCGAGTCCAGGGTCAGACCCAGCACCTGTACGCCCTCGCCCTCCCCGATGGTCGTGGCGTACCACCCCTGCCATGCGGTGGCCTCCATCCCGCCATCGAAGTCGGTGTTTGACACGCGGATGCCTGACTTCTGGCCCTCCAGCATGCCGGCGAATGCCGGATTGGGGAATCCTACATCCTCCACACATGTCGAGACGCCCCCCAGCCCGAACTGCCGTGCGGTGGTGGCGGTTGGGAGCGCGAACAGATGCGGCACGCCGTATCCTTCGGGTCCCTGGGCGTGTGCGGGTTCCGCGTGGAGGCCCACAAGCGTGGCTGCCACAAGCACAAGTGCTGCCGAGGCGATGCATGACCGAGGTGGGCGACCCCCTCCATACCGGTCCCCGCGCACGACCCGGTACAGACCCTGGCGCCGCTGCAGTCTCATGGTAGTGCCTCCCAGGACTTCAATCGCTGTTGCCACTGCGGCATCTTTCCCCTCGCGCACCTGCACGCACTCGCGCGGCTCCCGCCGGCGCCACATGCCTGTCGCGAAGCGTCGTCAGATTGTGGGCGCACAGCCAGGCGCTGCCCCGCTCAGCGCCCGCCACGCCTCGCAACGCCGACCATGCACCATGCCGGAGTGTACACGAAATCCTGTGTCAATGCAACAGATTCGCGGCGTGCGAGCAGACTGTGTAGATGGTGAGGCACAGACGGAGCCGTCAGCCTCCGTGGTCGGCATCCGGACGGTGCAGCTCGATCCCGCCCGGCCCGTCGCTCGATTGGCAGCAACGCGCGCCGGGGGTGAGGTCGGACATGCGCACGCAGGGTCGGCAATCCGTTTCCGGTTGTGCGCCGATTCGGCCTATGGTATACTCCAGCGCGAAACGCCATGAGCCGGTTAACAATGCCCGCGATCGCGGCGCTGGCCGCACTCATACCGGTACTTCTGGCAGGCTGTCCGTTTCGGCGCGGCCCGCAGGGCTCGCTGGAGCAGCTTGCCGTGGTGACCTACCGCGTCGCTATCGACGAGAGCGCCGACACGGTGAGTCTCGTGGGCATCGTCCGCAACACCGGCGAGCAGAGAACGCCCGCCGGAGAGCTGGTCGTCACGCTGCGCAGTCGCACCGGATCGCTGAAGGGCCAGAACCGGGTGGCGGTGGCGCCCCTGGAGGCGGGGGAGGACCGACCATTCGACCTGGAGATCACCGCGCACGGCTCGGTGGAGGGCGTGGAGATCGCCATCGTCGAGCCGGGCGAGGTCGCCGCCGCGGAGCAGGCCGAAGGGGGCGACATGAGCCCCGCGGCTGAGGAGGCCGAGTGAGTTGGCGACCACACTGACGGCCGCAGTCATTGGCGCTTCCGGCATCGGCAAGCATCACGCCAAGTGGTACGACCGCCTGGGCTGCCGCATGCAGGCCTTCGCGGGCACCTCGGCGGAAAGCGTCGCCGAGACCACCGAGACGCTTCAGAGCCTCTTCGGGTTCCAGGGCACCGGCTACACCTCCGTCGAGGAGATGCTGGCGGCGGATCGCTACGACCTCGTGAGCATCTGCTCCCCCGAAGAGCTGCATCACCAGCACTTCATGGCCGCCCTGGAGCACGGCGCCCACGTGATGTGCGAGAAGGCTCTCGTCTTCGACCGTGACTTGCCCGAGGATAGGCTCCTGGCCATTGGGCGGGAGATGGTGGAGGCGGCGGACGAGGCCGGTCGCGTCGCCGCCATCAACACGCAGTACGTATCCGGCGTGGAGGCCTACCATCAGTTCATGGCCGAGAGGGGCATCGATCCCGGCGCCCCCCGCACCTTCTTCATGCAGATGGAGTCCCGCGGCGGGGAGGAGGGCACCGATTGGGAGCAGATCTTCATCGACCTCGGCCCTCACCCCCTCAGCGTGCTGATGGCCTTCTGCGGGCCCGGGGAGATGGTCGAGGAGACCGCCCGGTGCACAGTCGAGCGAAAGCGCGTGGAGGCGCAGTTCGATTACGAGATGGCGTGCGGCGGGACCTGCCGCGCGCACATCGTCTGCCGGAACCGGCCGGAGGGCGACCTCATTCGCCGCTTCGGCATCAACGACGTGCTGGTTGACTACGAGGGACGCAACGATGACAGCGGCGTCTACCGGGCCTATCTGTCCCGTGACGGGGATGAGATGTGCGCCCAGGACTTCGTGGAGGCGTCAATCCAGCGCTTTGTGGAGGCCGTCCGTGGAGACGCCGAGCGGCCGCTGGCGACGGCGGCCGAGGGACTGCAGAACCTGCAGATGCAGCTCGTGCTGCTGGCCGGGGCGCGGCGCGTCTGAGACGCCCGGCCGCCATTTCGAGGAGGAACTGTGATGTCGGCGACGGATGATATCCTGGCGAACTGCAGCGATGATGGGCCGCTTCAGGCGGCGCTCAAGCAGCTCGACGATGCCGCTGCACTGATCGGCCTCGACGACGCCGTGCACGGCAAGCTTCGCAAGCCCAAGCGGGTGATGATGGTCTCCATCCCCACCGAGATGGATGACGGCAGCTTCGAGGTGTTCACCGGCTATCGGGTTCAGCACAGCATGGAACGCGGGCCCTGCAAGGGCGGGATCAGATACCATCCCGGCGTCAATCTCGAGGAGGTCATCGCCCTCGCGATGTGGATGACCTGGAAGTGCGCCGTCGTGAACATCCCCTACGGCGGCGCCAAGGGAGGCGTCATCTGCAACCCCAAGGAGATGTCTCGCAGCGAGCTGGAGCGCATGACCCGACGCTTCACCACTGAGCTGGTGGAGGTCATCGGCCCTGAGAAGGACATCCCTGCACCGGACGTCTACACTGACGCGCAGGTCATGGCCTGGATCATGGACACCTACTCCATGCAGAAGGGCTACTCGGTGCCGGCGGTGGTGACGGGCAAGCCGATCGCGCTGGGCGGCTCGCTCGGCCGCGAGAAGGCCACCGGCCGGGGCTGCGTCTTCACCATCCGGGAGGCCATGAACCGCCTGGGGATCGCAACGGAGGGGGCCACCGTCGCCGTTCAGGGCTTCGGCAACGTGGGCGCGTCCGCCGCTGAGCTCATCGAGCCGCTGGGCTGCAAGGTCATCGCCGCCTCCGACTCCACGGGCGGGGTCCTCAACCCTAACGGCATTGCCGTGCAGGGCCTCATCGAGCATAAGGCCGAGACCGGCAGCGTCGTCGGCTTCTCGGACACCGAGGAGATCACCAACGAGGAGCTGCTGACCCTGGAGTGCGACGTCCTGATCCCGGCCGCCCTCGAGAACGCCATCCACGAGGGCAACGCCGGCGATGTCCGGGCCAGGATCATCGCGGAGGGCGCCAACGGCCCCACCACGCCCGCGGCGCAGGATATCCTCAACGAGAAGGCTGTCTTCGTCATCCCGGACATCCTCGCCAACGCCGGAGGCGTTACGGTCTCCTACTTCGAGTGGGTTCAGGGACTGCAGGCCTATTTCTGGAGTGAAGAGGAGGTCAACAAGCAGCTTGAGGACATCATGGTGCGGGCCTTCAATGAGGTCTACGCCGAGCACGAGCGTCTCGGGGTGGACATGCGCGCGGCGGCCATGGCCACCGCCGTCGGACGCGTCGCCGAGGCCCAGCATATGCGCGGCATCTACCCGTGATATGCCCGAGGAGCCATGACCACCCGCGGCGCGCGCCGGCACGGGGACGGTGCGCGCCGCTTGTCCTGCGCGCTATGGACCGTTGCGGAGGAGATGCTTGAGTTGGCCGTGATCGACACCTGCCCCACGAATGTGCTGGAGGGAGCCCTCCAGCAGCTCGACGCCGCCGCAGAGCTGGTCGGTCTGCACCCTGATATCCACGCCAAGCTGCGCAAGCCCAGGCGGGCCTTGACCGTCTCCGTCCCCGTGCGGATGGATGATGGCAGGCTGGAGGTCTTCACCGGCTTTCGGGTGCAGCACAACATGGATCGCGGGCCCTGCAAGGGCGGCATCCGCTACCACCACTGTGTGACCGTCGATGAGGTCACCGCTCTGGCGATGTGGATGACCTGGAAGTGCGCCGTCGTAGACATTCCGTACGGCGGCGCCAAGGGCGGCGTTGTCTGCGAGCCCGCGGCCATGTCGGACCGTGAGCTGGAGCGCCTGACCCGCCGCTTCGTCGCCGAGCTGGTCGAGATCATCGGCCCCGGCAGGGACATCCCCGCGCCCGACGTCAACACTGACGAGCGCGTGATGGGTTGGCTGATGGACACCTACTCCATGCAGCTCGGGTACTCGGTGCCGGCGGTGGTCACCGGCAAGCCGATCTGCATTGGGGGTTCACTGGGGCGAGCGCAGGCCACCGGCAGGGGCGTCGTCTTCGTCACACGCGAGGCGCTGAGAACGCGCGATATGCCCATCGAGGGCGCCACCGTGGCCGTCCAGGGCTTCGGGAAGGTCGGCGGCGCGTTCGCGGAGCTGATCCAGCCGCTGGGGGCGAGAGTCGTGGCGGTCTCCGATATCAGCGGCGGTGTCCTCAACCCACACGGCCTGGACGTCGGCGCGCTGTGCACGCACGTGAGCAAGACCGGCTTCGTCCAGGGGTTCCACGGCGGCGAGGCGATCGGCAATGACGAGCTGCTCGCCCTGGATTGCGATGTCCTCGTGCCGGCGGCGCTGGAGAACGTACTGACGGCCGAGAACGCTCACGATGTCCGCGCATCCGTGATCGTCGAGGCCGCCAACGGCCCAACCACACCGGAGGCGCATCGCATTCTCGTGGACCGGGGGGTGCATGTGGTTCCGGACATCCTCGCCAACGCCGGCGGGGTGACCGTCTCCTACTTCGAGTGGTGCCAGAGCATTCAGAAGCTCTTCTGGAGCGAGGAGGAGGTTAACCGGCGGCTCGAGAACGTCATGGTGAGAGCCTTCGAGCAGGTGCACCGCCGCTGCACCCAGCTCGACACCGATATGCGCAACGCCGCCATGGCCGTGGCCGTGGAGCGCGTCGCCGCCGCCATCGAGGCCCGCGGGATCCATCCCTGATCCGACAGCCGTCGCCAGCGGGTCCGGAAGTCGCGCAGAAAGCGCCGGCGGCGGAGGTGCAGACGTTTCGGGGACGAATAGGCCTGCGGAGAGACGCCGGCGGCGGCGACGCCGGCCGTCGCCAGGTTTCCGGCCGGTCCGTTTGGGGTAAGAGAAGGCCAGGATGAGGACTCGGTTCGGCGGCTCGTCAGGAGTGCACCTCGAGTTGCTGCTCGAGGGGCGAACACTCGGTCCGGGCGCGCTGGGCCCACCTCATTGGTCTCGCTGTTGCCTGGTATGCCCGAAACGCACCTCTTGATGTCGCCGCATGATCGACCGCTTCACCTGTAGGTCACATTGCACAACGCCACGAGGAGGCCCACTCCATGGTTTCTCGGTCCCGTGCCTTCACTCTTATTGAGCTGCTGGTGGTCATCGCGATCATCGCAATCCTCGCAGCTATCCTCTTCCCGGTCTTCGGGCGCGCTCGCGCCAAGGCCCGGCAGGTAAGCTGTGCCTCGAATCTGAGGCAGATCGGCACCGCCTTCCAGCTTTACGCGGGCGACTACCATGATCTGCTCCCTCCGGGAGCCCCTAGCGGAGCCAACTGGACCTACGCCTGGTATAAGGACGATACACACAGAGCCCGTTTGGCCTACCTGGTTGGTGCGCTGGATCCCTATGTGAGGAACACGCAGATCTGGTACTGTGCAGACGATCCCTTCCGGACTGACGCGGATGCGGCTGGCGGATGGGGGGCGCCGGAGGACGCCGTGGCTGGCCGCATCAGCTATGTCCTCTGTACACAATGGGACACCTATGGCGGTGATATTGATCCGATGTGTCCGGATCCTACAGCGCCTACGGATGTAACGCGCGGCAAGGCCTCGCAGCTCAATCTCATGTGTGACAATGGGCTCTACAATGACCCTGACGGCAAGAACAGCGGCGCGCACTTCGAGGGATCGAACTTCCTGTTCATGGACACCCACGTGAAGTACGTCCAGAAGGGGCAGTGGGTCACACTGCACCCGCCTATGGCGCCCATGACGCCGTGACCGACGCAGCGCCGGCAATGACAGCGCCCGCCCCGCCCGGGGCGGGCGTGTCTGTTTGCGCGCAGGGGCGACGCCTCTGGACGTGCCACGCGCGGCGCGCTGCCGTCGGCTGCGGCGATCGCGCCCGCTGTTACGCTCTCCGGGACGGAGGGGGATGCGACCGCGCCGCGGTCGCGGGGGAGGCCGTCGTTCGCAGCCGTGCGGAGGGG
>JBNGDZ010000202.1:0-8125 GCA_049975765.1 Armatimonadota bacterium | reverse complement strand
GGCCAGACCTACGAGACCATCGACGAGACCCCCGCGCTGCGTGCGGACCTGGACTACGTGACCTCGCACGTTGGTGAGTTCGACCGAGACAACCGCGCCGGGATCGAGGAGACGCTGCACCGCATCGGCGGTATCCGCAACCGGCACGGGGAGATCATCGGTCTCACCTGTCGGGTGGGTCGCGCGGTCTACGGGACGCTGGAGATCATCCGCGACGTCATCGAGAGCGGCTTCAACATCCTCCTGCTCGGGAAGCCCGGAGTGGGGAAGACCACGAAGCTGCGCGAGGTGGCCCGGGTGCTGGCCGACGAGTTCGACAAGCGCGTCGTGGTGGTGGACACGAATAACGAGATCGGCGGCGGCGGGGACATTCCCCACCCGGCCATCGGCCGCGCCAGGCGGATGCAGGTGCCAAACGACCGGCTGCAGGCCGACGTGATGATCGAGGCCGTCGAGAACCATATGCCTGAGGTCGTGGTGGTGGACGAGATCGGCACCGAGCAGGAGGCCGAGGCGGCGCGCACCATCGCGGAGCGGGGCGTGCAGCTCATCGCCACCGCCCACGGCAACGACCTGGAGAACCTCATGGCGAATCCCACCCTCTCGGACCTGGTCGGCGGCATCGAGGCCGTGGTGCTCAGTGACGAGGAGGCCAAGCGCCGCGGGACGCAGAAGACCGTGCTGGAGCGCCAGTCCCCACCGACCTTCGACATCGTCATCGAGATCCAGGCCATCAACCAGCTCGCCATCCACCACGACGTGGCCGAGACCGTGGACAGCATCCTCCGGGGCGAGCCCATCACCGCCGAGCTACGAGAGTTCGGCGACCGCGGCGAGATCGTGGCCGTCGAGCGCTCCGTCACGCCTGGGGCGGAGGTCGCCGTCGGGGAGGAGGGCGATCCGCTGGAGGCCGAGCTGCGCCGCGCCGAGAGCCGCTCGCGCGTGGTGCGCGTGCTTCCCGTGGGCGTCAGCCGCGAGCTGCTCGAGCGCGCCCTGCGGGAGCGCCGGGTGCCCGCCACGGTCACCCCCGAGCCTGAGGAGGCCGACGTGGCGGTGGCCCTGGAGCGAGCCGCGGAGCTGGGTCGCGTCCCCGACGAGGTCGCCGCGACCGTGACCGTGCGCAGCAACACCTACTCGCAGATCGAGGAGGCGGTGGAGGGGATCGGCGCCGAGCACAGCACCGCCCGCGAGGACTTCGCGCTCCGCGAGGCCGCCGAGGCCATCGAGAAGGTCCTGGCCGAGAATGTGCCCGTGGAGCTTCTGCCTCAGAGCGCCTACGTCCGGCGGCTGCAGCGGGAGCTGATCGCCAAGCGCAACCTCCAGTCCAAGACCGTGGGCGAGGAGCCGCGGCGCCGCGTGCGGCTGCTGCCCCCGTGACGGGAGGCGCCCGGTGAGCTGCCCCTACCGCTTTATCGTCCTCGACGGTGTGGAGGGCGCCGGTAAGTCCACGCAGATCCAGCGCCTCGCCGAGGCCCTGCGCGCGGCCGGCGAGGACGTCCTCGTCACCGTCGAGCCGGGCGGCACCCCGGTAGGCGAGGCGGTGCGTCGCTTGCTGCTGTCCCCGGACTATCCCGAGATGACACCGCTGACCGAACTCTTCCTGTTCTGCGCTTCCCGCGCCCAGCACTGCGACCAGGTCATCCGGCCGGCGCTGGAGGCCGGCAAGGTCGTGCTGTGCGATCGCTTCACTGCCGCCACCTTCGCCTACCAGGGATACGCGGGCGAGGCCGGGGAGGAGCTGGCGGTGCGCCTCGACGCTGAGGCCACGCGCGGCCTGGTCCCGGACATGACCATCATTCTCGACCTGCCGCCTGAGGAGGGCCTAGCGCGCAAGTTCGGCGCGGAGGCGTCGGGGACAGCGATCGCGGACCGCATCGAGCGCAACGAGCTGCAATTCCACGTCCGCGTGCGCCGGGGCTTCCACGAGTACGCCCGGCGCTACCCCGACCACACCGCAATCGTGGACGCCTCGCGGCCCCAGGACGACGTCTTCGCGGAGATCTGCAGGGCGTTGGCGATCGAGGAACGCTGACCGGACGCGGCACGCCGTAGGGGCGGCCGCACGAGCGCCGCAGGCGCCGGCAAGAGGCACGCACTAACGAGCCCGGCCCCATTGCATCGGGGGCCGGGCTTGATTACGTTCCTGCCGTGCGCGCGGCTGCTGCTACCCCGCGGTGAACTCCAGCTCCACCGGCGCGCCGTCCGCCTGCGCGGACTGCAGCGCGGCGCTGATGAAGGCCGCGATCTCGATGGTCTCGTCGATGTCCAGCGGCGCCTGGCCGGTCTCGAACATCTCCACGATGCGCCTCAGCAGCTCGCGGTAGATGTAGGCGGTGCTGATGCGCTCCATGCGCACGCCCTTATCGCCCCAGACGGTGAAGCCGTAGGCGTGGGCGCCCTCGCGGGTGCCGCGCATCGAGGCCACGCGCCCGTCCCCCCACTTCCCGACGTTCACCTCGCCGGTCTCGTCGAAGAAGCACGAGACCCTCTCGCAGCCGGGGCCCATGAGGGCGTAGAGCGTCTCGACGCCGTGGATGCCGTAGTGCAGCAGGCCGGGGTTCGCCTCATGCAGGCTGGCCGGGCTGTAGGCGTTGGCGCCGATGATCTCGCCGACGCCCTCCTCGTCCTGTGCGGCGTCCACGACCTCCGGGGCGTAGCGCAGCGATGACGAGGAGAAGATGGGCACGCCGTTCTCCTCTGCCAGGCGCTTGAGCTCCAGCCCGTCCTCGACGCTGGCGACGAAGGGCTTGTCGATGTAGGTGGGGATGCCGGCCTCGATGAAGGGCCGGGCCTTCTCCAGATGCTGGCTGCCCGCCTGCGACTCCACCAGTACCGCGTCCACCATCCCGACCAGCTCGTCGAGGCTCTCCACGGTCTCGACGCCCCAGCCGGTGAGCTTCTCCTCGTACTCCGCCATGCGCTGAGGGTCGGTGATCTCGCTCTCGCCCACGAATCCAGCCACGACGCGATACTCGCTGTCGATCCACTGCTCCTCATCGACCTCATCGATGTGATTGAGGCGCATGGTGAACTGCACCACGTGCGACGTGTCCCAGTCAACAATGCCAACGCGCTTCATCGGTAGCCTCCTGCGGCTGTGTGACGTGGAGTTCCTATGCGTTCAGCGCCGGCGCCCGCCGGCGCCACGAGGGAGTTCGCGACCGGCATGGTGGTTCCCTTCGTGCGCCCGCAACGCCGCCTCCCCCCGGGACGCAGCTTTGCGCGGCCCACCCCCCTTCCTGGCGCCACACACTTCGTGGCGCAAGCGGGAGGGGGAACGGCCTCGCGGTTGCACTCTCTTGCCTGGTGCCAGATGTGAACGGCGAGCCGGACAATGGTCCGGCCCCTCCGCGCGAGCGTGCGCTCGCGTAACGGCAGCTATTGCCGGACGGAGGACCGGGCGGCTGGCCCGCCGGGCGCTTACCCTCGCTGTTGCCGCCTCCTCCTCTCCCGCCTGCGGCCAAGCCGCCAGGGAGAGCCACTTCGCTCTCCCTGGAGGTGCCACCAAACCCCTCCAGACACCTCCATCAAACACCACTTACCAATATACAAAGGGGGAAAAGCAGTTCGCGTGGCGAACTGCAAGGGGGTGAGGCCCGCCGTCACTGCTCCATCGGCCTGATGCCGAAGACCTGCTCCTCGCTTAGCGACACCACCGGCGGGAGCGGCTCGGGCAGCGTCAGATAGAGGTCCTCCAGGATGCCCACATCCGCGCGGGTCAGCGCCAGGGACCACGTCTCACCGTCGTGGCCGGCCGCCCGCACCTGGACCGGCGCCTCGGTGTCCTCGGCATCGCTCTGGCCCGTCGCGACCATCTGGCCGGTCGGATCGTACACCTCAACGCGCACCGTCTCATGGCCGCTGGAGCCCTCGCCGAGGACCGTGAACTCCGCCAGGCCCTCAGGCACACGGAAGTGGAGCCTTTCCGCCCCGCTCATGATGTGTAGCCTGGTCGCGTAGAGCCCCAGTGGTGCGTTGCTGCGCACAGGTGCGTACCGGGAGGTGCCGGCTGACGCCAGCAGGTAGTGGAGGCCGTCCGCCTCGGGTGTGAAGCGCACCGTCACATCCTCGCCGGCGTCGCCCTTCTCACTCGCCGTGAGCGCGCCGTCTCGCGTGGTGGCCTCCCAGGTGATGCGATCGCTGCCCTCGCCGATCTGCCCGAACCGCAGCACGATCTCGACGGGCCGGCCGGCCTGGCACGCCACCAGCATCAGGTTGGGCCCCCGCAGCCACACGGTGCGATATTCGACGGCCTCTCCCGTCACCTCAGGTGGCAGGAGGCGCTCGACGCGCCGCCGCATCTCGGGCTTCGCCAGCGGATGGTAGATGATGGGCTCGATGCCGATCTGCAAGTCTGTCTCGTGCTCCGAATCGGCGGCGAGGCGGTCCAGCTCCTCGTTGCCGCGCTCGATAGCCTGCCAGTACTCACCGGCGGTTCCGGCCGCGAGGTAGTAGTCGCCTGAGCGCTCCTCGGCCGGCGTCCAGAGAGTGTACGCGGTGAAGAGCCAGTAGCCGTCGCACTTGGCCGATGTGTGGTAGATGTAGGCCGCCAGGTTCTTGGCCGAGTAGCGCCGCAGTAGCATTCCGGCGCAGTAGCGGGCGTTGACGCCCATCTGCTCGTGGTGCTCCCGCCAGTCATCCGGGACGCGATCCGGCCCACCACCGCCATAGGTGTCCGTCGCCCACAGGATGATCGGGAGGCGGTCGGTGCTGAAGGCCCGCGCCACTGCCTCCAGCGACCAGTTGTGCGGCGTGGGATAGAAGCCCAGCAGCAGGTCCGGATCCACGGCGTGCACGCGCTCGCGCACCTGCTGCGCAAGCTCCTCGACACGCGCACCCAGGAAGGGCTGGTACTGCTGCGCGTAGCCCTGCTCCTCCAGCCATGGACGGCGCTCAGCGTAGTCCAGATCCGGCATCTGGATGCCCCTGGCGCGGCAGAACTCGCCGAAGCAGTGGTCGCAGTAGCAGGCGTTGGTGTAGTAGCGCTGCCCGGTGCGCGTGGAGTAGAGTTCGAAGTCGATCCAGAGGCCATCGACCTGCAGCTCCGGGTCGGCGGCCAACTCCGCGCGCTCCAGCATCGCCGGCAGCAGGTGCTCGCGCCAGAAGCGCTGCTCGAGCGGGCAGGCGTACCGCTCCACCGTGCCGTCAGCGAGGACCGCCTGTCGCAGACCCTCCTCCTCGGCGTTGACGTTAAAGTTTAGCGCCAGGAACGCATGCATTCCTCGGTGCTTGCTCGCCTCGCGCAGGTAGGGCATGGCCCTTTCGATGTCGGCCTTGAGGATCATAGCGTTCATGCCAACATCCACGAGCCGCTGAGTCTTCTCCTCCGCCGGCGGCCGGGCGTAGAAGTACGCGGCGCGGATCCTGTCCCGGTCGATCCACCGCAGCGGATCGTCCTGCTGTGCGTGAAGCCAGCAGCCCGAAAGGAGTACGAGGTTCACGAGGACAACTATGAAAGTACGCACCAGGCCTCACCTCGATTGGTCGAGCTTCGCTCGCGGAACTGTTCGAGGCAGCCGGGGCCCAGGCCTGCTCACCAGTCGCATGGTGTGGAGGAGGAGACATATGCGCCTCATCGGTGTCCTGACGGTCGTCATGCTGTTTGCCGCGGCCACGTGCGGAGCACAGGACGAGCAGCGGCACCCCGGTTGGGAGCCTCAGCCGGGTGACCTGGACCCGGAGCGGAACATCGCGCTGGGCAAGACGGTGACGTATGCTCCGCTTCCCAACTACAGGCTGACCAAGGAGGGCGACACGGACGCCACGGACCTGACTGACGGGAAGCTGTCAGATCATCATCGCGGCCACCTGTGGTTCCAGAGCAAGTGCGTGGGCTGGAGCTACGCCGGACGCGCGAGTCTGGCGGTGGATCTCGGCGCCGTTGAGCCCATCGATGAGATTGCTGTCCGCATCCAGGGCGGCTCGCCGCAGGCGGGGATCTGCACGCCGGTGTGGATGGAGGCGCTGGTGAGCGATGACGGGGAGGTCTACCGGCGCGTGGGGGAGTTCTCCACCTTCCGCCGCGGTGACCTGGAGCGCTTCGGAGTCCCCCCGCACGCCGGCGAGGCGTGGGTGCATCGCTTCCGGTTCAGCGATCTGGAGACGCGCGGCCGATACGTCGGGCTGCGGCTGTATGGCGCGGGGCTGACCGTCGCGGACGAGATGTACGTCTTCCGGGGTGGCCATGATCCGGCCGCGTGCGACATGGGGGCGCTGCCTGTCACTGACTTCTCGGTCACCGGCCCGCAGATGTATCTCCATAAGCCCTACCTGTGCTTCCTGACGAATCTCGCCGCGCCGAATCCGGTGGGCCTTGTCATGCCGCCGGGCTCCGAGGAGCAGGAGGTGACGGTCACGGTGGAGCTGCCACCAGGCACCGAGCTGACTGGCGGCGATGGCTTCGGGATGGCAGAGGACGCGGCTCCGCTGAGCGAGATGGGCGGAGAGAAGATCGCGGATGGGTGGACGCGGTACGAGTGGCAGGGCAGCGCGGCCGCTTCCACCAAGACCTGGGGGCGGCTGTTTATCACCGGCGACTGGGAGGATGGACAGGAGGGCGAGCTGCGCTACCGTCTTGCCGCCGCCGACGGCCGGCAGGGGCAGGTGGTGTCCGTGCCGTTGCGGGCTACTGAGGTCCCGCCAACGCCCCGACCTGAGCGGCTCGTGACTGGTCTGAGCTGGTACAACTTCACGAGCATCATGCGGTGGCCGGGTGGTCTGGATGACTTCGCGGCGCTGGGCATGAACACCATCACGGGCTTCATTCACTGGCTCCGCGACGTCGAGGAGCACCAGGGCGCGTGGGACTTCTGGGAACGGGCGCGCGATCGGGGGTTCAAGCTGCTGAACATCGACTCCACCTTCCACCGCATGCACACCGATGACGAGATCTACTGCCAGCTCGAGGGCGGTGAGGTCTCCAGCCGCATCTGCCCCAGCTACCGCGGGCAGTACTATCAGCAGGAGATACAGCGCGTGGCGCACCAGTGCGCCATGGCACGGCCTCACTATCTGTTCTGCGACATCGAGATCTGGAACTGGCAGGGGCCGACCGACGCCGAGAAGTGCACCCGCTGCCAGGCCGACTTCGCCCAAAGCGGCCTTCAGACGTGGGAGGAGTGGAAGCTGCAGAAGGGCTATGAGATGTGGACGGACGTGGTGAAGGCGGTGCGAGCTGCTGTGGAGGAGGTCGGAGGGCCAGAGGTGGAGTTCGGCGTCTACGACTGGCGAGCCGGTCACAACTATCAGTTCACCTGGCCCTTCGACCGCCTCTACCCGGAGTACCTGCAGAGCTCCCAGCCATCGACCTACAGCCCGCTCTACTGGAGTCACCTGATGCTGGTGGGTGATGAGGCCTGCGACAGCCGAGCGCAGCTTCCGGCGCCGGACGTGATGCCGTGGATCAGCCCCGGCGATGCGGGCACCTTCGACGGCGAGCGCTTCCGCTACGCGCTGTTGGAGTGCTTCTGCAACGGCTCGCGGGGGATGAACTTCTGGTCCGGGCGCGTCTGGGACGCAGAGAGTCTGGCCGCCTACGCGCGGGTCATCCGCAACCTGGCGCCTGTCGAGGACCTGTTGCTGGACGGCGACCTTCTCGAGGGTGCGCGGGTCGAGGGCCCGGGGCGTATCAGCGGCGTTGTCTCGGCCGATGAGATGGTGATCCTGGTCGCTGACTACCTTGACGAAGCGGGCGGCTCAGTCACCGTCACGCTCCCGGTCGATGCCGCCATGGCGGCCACCGACCTCGACACCGGCGAGACGCTGCCGGTTGCCGCCGACGGGAGGCTGACGGTGCCGCTCGACGATGTACGGGCACGAGTTATGCACGTGGCGCCATGATTGAGGCCTGCCCGCACCGCCGCCACCTCCGCAGGCGCGTCCCGCCACCCATCCGCGCCGCCCCCGTGCGGTGAGCAGGGGTGGGCTTTACGCAACGAAGCTGGAGCCTCACACAGTCCCTTCAAGTAGCAACGACGTGGGCGAGAAGGGCCCCAGAGAGACGCCTGAGGCCGGCCTTGAGGCGTCCGTTCCCCGACGAGGCGCCGTCGCCACACAAGCAGAGGATCTCGCGACGCGCGCCTCCGGAAAAGCTACGGCACCAGGGTTACGCCCAGCAGCACCGGCC
>JBNGDZ010000201.1:0-8131 GCA_049975765.1 Armatimonadota bacterium | reverse complement strand
CGTGCTCTCGGTGAACACGCTTCCGCAGGGGCGGCCGTCGATCGACAGCTCGACAGGCTGATCGACGTGCAGCAGCCACGAGAACTGCGCCGGGTCGGCGTCCTCGCGCATGGCCAGGTCGTCGAAGATCACGAAGGCGCGACCGTCGAGGAACACCACATGGCGGTGCCAGCGCAGCAGCCCAGGCACGTTCTGGTAGGCGTGCGTGGCGTCGCCCACCCACCAGGTGTAGCCATCGCCCTCACGGTAGGCAAGCAGGCGGCCGCAGTAGGGGTAGGCGGGGTCACGGGAGTTCCAGTCCTGTCCCTGCCCGTCAACCATGATGACGTTGTGGCTCATGGAGTGCCGCGAGTGCGGGTCGGGGTAGGCGCCGCCGGCCCCGACGCTGAGCGTCTGGCCGTGCGCGTACCACACGAAGTCGTTCTCCGCGCGGAAAGAGTGCGAGTAGCCGCCGCGGGGGCGGCACGTGAAGATCATCCCGGTCGCGTCCTCGAAGGCCTCGCGGTCCGAGGGCGGCGCGGTGCTGACCATCACCCACCCGGCCTCGGGGAAGACGGCACTGGGGCTGTAGGGCCGGGGCTCGGGCATCTGAAGCCGCGCGGCCGCGCTCAGGTCCAGCCACGGCCGCGCGGAGCGCCGATAGCCCACCTCGCCAGCCAGTGCATGATAGCGGCGCGTGGTGCGCCCGTCGTCGGTCAGCCACGCCAGGAGCTTGAAGATGTGAAGCTGCGTGCCGCGCTGGCCCTCCGGCCCCTGCGCGTAGTCGCCGAAGGACAGCCGCCTGATGCCCAGCGGCAGGATGTGGGCGTACCACTCGCCGAGGCGCTGGAAGTAGGGGCTGCGGCCCAGGTGCAGCTCCGGCAGCAGCAACTGGGTGTGCATGGCGGCGTAGAGCATCGAGAGGCCCTTCCATCCGCCGTAGGCGAGGCCCTCGTTCCAGCCCTCGTCTGGGCCGTGCCCGGAGGTGACGCCCGTCAGGTAGTTGAGGGTCAGCGGCACCAGCTCGTCGGACAGCTCCAGGTCCCCGGCGGTGAGCAGCGCCGCCGGCATCGACCACACGAAGTTCTCGAAGGGGTGGCTGGCGGGGAAGACCGCGACGCCGCGGACGTGCGCGGTGCCGTCGCTGCGCAGCCAGGAGGCGGCCTCCAGATAGGTGGCGTGCAGGCGCCACCCAATCGAGGCCAGAATCTGCTCCCGCTGGCCCTCCGACAGCTCCGGGTGCCACAGGTCGTAGCAGACCGCCAGGTGCTCCGTCACCTGCGTGGGCCATTTGCGGACGTCGGCGTGATACTCTGGCGAGGACTGCCCGCCCTTAGGGAAGGATGCCAGGGCCACCACGTGGTCGATGCCCGGCAGGAGGCTCTCGTCGCGGGTGAGGCGGTAGGCCAGGGCGCAGTTCGCCAGCTCCCAGGCGATCTTCGCCCAGTCCGCGCCGTCCAGCCCGGTCGCGTCCTTCCTGTCGGTCTCCGGGAAGTCCGTCCACCAGTCGCGGCCCCCGGCGTTCTCGGCGATCTTCAGCACCTCGGCCAGCCACTCGGCGGCGTGCTCGTCGGCCTCCAGCGTGGCCCGGAAGGCCTCCCAGTCGCCGTCGGTCGGGCCCAGCCGCGGATGGGCCTTCGCTCCCAGCAGCTGGGGCGCGCGCTCGATCACGGTGCGGTCCCACTCGACCGCATCCTCGGTGACGATGAAGCTGCGGGAGTCGCTCCACCGCAGGGGCTCATCGGCCAGGCGGTAGCCCACGCGCCAGTGCCAGGTGCCCTCCTCAAGCACCGGCAGCGCGTTGTAGAAGTTGTAGGGCGTGTCGCGGACCTCCACGACGGGGTCGGCGAACTCGTCCGTGGGGGCGATCTGGAGCGTGAAGAGGCGCTGGGTGGGGTGGCCGGTGGTGATGGTGCCCTGCACGTAGGGCCAGGAGATGCGCGGCGGGGTGCAGTCCACCACCTGCCCGTCGCCGGGCCGAAAGCCCAGGAAGTGCGGGTAGTGCGAGCGGGAGTCGAGCGGGATCAGCCCGCCGTCGGGCAACGTGGCGCCGAGCATCGCGGATACCAGCACGGCGGTGATCATGGCTTTCACTCCTGCATGTGGTCGGCCTCTGCGTCGAGTTCTCTGCGGGCGGTCCGCACACCTCGTCGCTCTCCGCTGCTCACCCGGGCCTGCGGTAGACCGTCGCCCACCAGCCGTGCCTCGCCTCTCGCAGCTGGGCGCGCTTGCGGATGAGGTGCAGCAGCTCCCCGTGGTCCTTCACGCAGCGCGGGATCGGCACGCTGGTGCGTCCCAGGCTCATCCGCATCGCGGGAGGCTCAAGCAGGCCGCCGGCGCGGGTCACCACCAGCTCCTCGATGTCCCACCAGCCGAAGGTGCCCCACTCATCGCCGATGGTGGGCAGGCGGATACCCTCACCGTCCACCTCGATGAGGCCCGTGCACAGCTCCCGGAAGCGCCTGCCGATGCGCTGACCGTCAGCGAGGGCCTGCCGAAGCCCGGCCAGAGCAAGGAGTAGCGGGGCAATCAGAGCGTTCGTCAATCCAAAGATCTGTATGAGCCACCAGCCCAGCGCCACGGGCAGGCCGATGTAGAGCGCCACACGCAGCGGCATGGTGGCGAACGGAATCCACGCCACGTAGCCGCTGGTGTCGAACGCGAACTGCTCGGCCTCTTCTCTGCTCACGGTCCTCCGCCCGGCTCAGCGCGCCGCCGGTCGCATCCCCAGCGTCTGCAGGCGATTGAGCGCTGCGTCGCGTGATGCCTTTCGCGCGAGGGTCGGCAGCATCCTTCCGCCCTGCGGCCTCGGCGATCGGCTCGCGAATGGGACGCCTCGCGTGAGGCGGCAGCCGCGAGCTCTCCTGCAAGCATGACGGAACTGCAGCCATCGCGCAAGGGGTAGGCGCCCGGCGCCCGGAATATGCGCAGGACGTCGATCGGCACAGCGACAAGGACATGGAGGCCTTTACGGTGATCCCGTGGCGCATGAAACAGATCAGCTTCGTGACGGTGACGCTTCTCGTCGCGCTCGACGCCGGCATGGCACAGCCCCGGCCGCCCGCCGAGGACCTGGTCGCCGGCGATGCCGTGGGGCCGTGGCGGCGGCTCTTTCTGGATGCCACGGTGGTGGAGCGAGGACAGGGGCTGCAGCGCGTCTTCCACTCGGCGCAGAAGCACGCGGCAAACCCGGTGATCGTCGCCGACAGGCCCTGGGAGCAGGGCGGCTCCTACAGCGGACCGTATCTCTACGGGACGGTCATGTGGGACCAGGGCAAGCTCCGGATGTGGTATCACGTGCACCACGGCGGCGGCTACCGCACGCCCTATGCCGAGTCCGAGGACGGCGTCCACTGGACGAAGCCGGACCTGGGCATCATCGAGGAGGGCGGCTCCACGCAGAACAACCTGGTCGTGGGCGTGACCCAGGACCCGCAGGAGCAGCCGCCGCGCAAGTCGGCGGGGCAGTGCCACAACCCCAGCGTCATCAAGCGCCCCTGGGTGGATGACCAGGAGAGGCGCTATGCGCTGTTCTGCTATGGGGTGGACTACCGCCATGCGCGCGTGGCCTTCTCGCCCGATGGCCTGCACTGGAGCTGGCCGGAGGAGAGCCGGGAGGAGGGGCTCTTCGGCTCCGGCGACGTCCTCAACTTCTTCTGGGATCCCTACCAGCAGCGCTACGTCGCCACCTGGAAGACCGGCAGCCGCCGTGGACGCGCCGCGGGAGTGGCGGTCTCCGACGACGGGCTGAGCTGGACGAAGCCCGTGGAGGGGCCGGTGATGGTGGCCGACGACCTCGACCCCGACGCCACGCAGATCTACGGCATGCCGGTCTTCCCGTATCAGGGGCTCTACATCGGGCTGCCGTGGGTCTACAACGCGCGGTGGTTCAAGTACGGCAGCTACAGCGATGAGCGCATGCACGAGGTGGAGAGCGACAGTCCCTGCACCATGGACGTGCAGCTCACGTGGAGCTGGGACCTGATCAACTGGACGCGGCCGTGGCCGCGCTCGCAGTTCATCCCGCGCGGCGGGGAGGGCGAGTTCGACTCGGGCATGATCTACACCGCCCGCGCCCCGGTGCAGATGGGCGATGAGCTGTGGTTCTACTACGGCGGCTGGGACGGCCCGCACAACGACCCCTCGTCGCAGGCGGCCATCGGCGTGGCCACGCTGCGCCTCGACGGCTTCTGCTCCATGCGCGCGGGTGAGGAGGAGGGGTGGCTCATCAGCCGCCGGGAGCCCTTCGTGGTCCCCAGGATCACCATCAACGCCCGCACCGGCGAGGCCGGCTACGTGGTGGCCGAGCTGCTGGATGCGGAGGGCGAGGTCATCCCCGGCTTCTCACGTGATCAGTGCAACGCCTTCACCGGCGACTCCGTCCGCCACGTGCTGACCTGGAAGGCCGAGGAGCTGCCCGAGGAGGCGCGCCACGGGGACAAGAAGATCCGCTTCATTCTGCGCAACGCCGACCTGTTCTCCTACCTGCCCGATCAGACACGCGAGCCGGCGACGGTTATCTACGACCCGGGCGCCAACGGCGGCCTGCTGCCCTTCGATGAGCAGATCCCCGCCGGGCAGCGGTTCCACGCGACGGGCCTGCCCTCGGGCTATCAGATCGCGGAGGAGGACGGGCTGGTCTACCTCGACCTGCACTCTGCGGCGGAGCTGGAGACGAGCGCGGCGCTCAGCCGCGATGCTGACTTCGATGACGAGACGGACTGGTGCGTGGAGGCCTGGTATCGCGTCGTGGACCAGGGCACCGAGCCCATCTACGGCCTGGCGACGTTCTTCCGGCCCAACGCCGGCCGTGCCGCGGCGCTGTACCTTAGTGAGAACGCGGTCGGCCTACTGACCCAGAAGGTGAACGACTACACGCTGGTCGCGGAGCACGAGATGGACACCACCGACGGCTTCCACTGGTATCGCATGGTGCACGAGGGCGGCGCCGACGGGACGGTCGCGGTGCTGGTCGATGGCGAGGAGATCGCGCGTGCGCCGCTTGCGGAGCTTGAAGCGAACACCGCGCGCTGGCCCAACGTGGTGTTTGGGCCCAACGCGGGGCATCGCGAGGGCCGCCTGCATGTGGCGAAGTTCGGCTACCGCACCGGCTCCACGGAGCCGATCTTCGGGCCGGTGGAGCCATGATGCCGTGGAGGTTGAGGTCGTCTCGGACACCGAGGCCGACTCGCGCCCCATTCCCCAGGAACCGGCCTCGCAGGCAGAAGCGTTGTCAATGGCAAAGAGGTAGAACTTGCGCCAATGGAGGGTCTCGCAATGATGCGCCGTGTGCTGCTCCTCACTGTCGCCCTGGCTCTGATCGTCCCCGCCGCCGCCCAGGACAGCTACAAGACCACGCTGGTCTCGCACTATCCCTTCTACAAGACAGTCACGACAAGCTTCGCGCCGATCTACCCCGCTTTGGCCCAGCAGATCGTGGATGACTTCGGCATCACCGAGGGCATCTGCGTGGACGTCGGCGGCGGCTCGGGCGCTCTCTCGTTCGCCCTCGCAAAGCAGACCGACATGACCTTCTACGTGCTGGACATCGATCCCTGGGCGGTGCGCCTGTGCAACTACCTGGCCATGCAGAAGAACATAATGGACCGCGTGCGAGCCGTGCAGGGCGACGCCCAGGATATGCCCTTCCGCGATGATTACGCGGACCTCGTGGTGAGCCGCGGCTCCATCTTCTTCTGGCCCGACCAGCTCGCGGGCGTGACGGAGTGTTACCGCATACTCAAGCCCGGCGGCGTGGCCTACGTCGGCGGCGGCTTCTCGCGCATCCTGGACCCGGCCATTCGCGAGCCGCTGGCGCGAGCGAAGCAGCAGTCCCTCGTGGAGCATCGCGAGGGCGGGTGGCGGCCCATGGAGCAGGACCTGGTCGAGAGGGCGAAGGCGGCCGGCATCGAGGACATCCACATGGAGGCCGAGCCGATCGCGGGCTGGTGGCTGGTGATTCGCAAGCCTGCGGAGGACTGAGCGGGGCCGGCGTCAAAGTGGGGCTGTGCGAGCGCCCATCGGAGCGGAGGGATGATGATGAGCCGCAGCTCCGCCGTTGCGCTGGTCCTGGTGGTTTGCACCGCACTTGGCGCATCCGCAGACGCCGGCGCCGCCCCGCGCCGCCTCAACAGCCTCGTCACTGAGCTTGCCAGCGTCGAGTTCCCGGCCGGCGTCCCCCACCAGGAGAGCCCCACGGCCATCCGCAAGTTCACCCTCTCGCTGGAGGACGAGTCCTGGTTATACATCGCCCTCCAAGGCGAGGGGACGACGTCGGGGACTCGCCGCGCCTGGGTCACAATCAGCAGCAGTCCTGAGCCCGCGCTGGACCGCTGGGGGGAGACGATGCGCCTTGTCTCGCCGGGCGAGACGACGGTGCGGCTGTGGGCCGTCGGCAGCCCCAGGGTGCGGAGGCTGGTGGTACGTCGCGTGCCCGAGATCATGGTCTACATGTTCGAGGGTCTCAACGATCCGCAGCCACAACGCTGGATCACGCACTCATGGGAGTTCCTCGACCGCGCCGTGCTGCACAGCGCCAATGTGGTGGTCGGCTACCACACGCCCAACTACGCCCCCTACGCCCGCCGCTGGCAGAGGCGCGGCGGCAGGTGTCTGCTCAACATGGGCATGCGCGGCCTCCGCGAGGAGGGCCGCGACCCGGCGCAGTACTGGCGCGACCTGCTCGTCGGCCAGCCCTGGGACGGCGTGATCCACGACGAGCTGCTCACGCGGGACATCTCGCTGTTCCCCCGCTATGCGCATGGTCTGGAGCGCTTCAGCGCCATGCCGGAGGCTCGCGACCTGACCGTCTACCTCTTCTGCGGCGTGTCCTCCATCACCGATCCGGCCATGCTCACGCACTTCATCCCCGACGAATCAACCGCCGCCCACGGGGACACCTCACTGCGCTTTGACCCTAATCCCGATGAGATCGTGACCGCGCGCCAGATCGAGGTGGCGATGGAGCCGGGTCAGCAGTATACGCTCTCTGCCCACATGCGTACCGAGGACTGCGCGCCCGGCAGCTACACCGGCGTCTTCATCATCGATGAAGGCTGGTGGCACGTCTACGGCCGCCTCCCCGCGCCGCAGGGCGACTCCGACTGGACGCGCTATGAGTCCACATTCACGCCGGAGCCGTCCGATAACGGGCTGTACCAGGTCCTGCTTGTCGTTCCCGAAGAGGGGGCCGTATGGGTGGACGCCGTGCAGCTTGAGCGCGGCGGAGAGGCGACGCAGTTCACTCTCGGCGAGCCGAACCTGCTGCGCAACCCCAGCTTTGAGGACGGCCGCGGGGGGTGGCTGCGCGGGATGGACCGCGCCACGGCGCTGGTGGACTCGGTGATCGCCAACGGCCACGCCTTCGCGCCCGAGGTGTACATGCACGAGCAGCCCACCGAGGAGCGCGCGCGGGCGATGATCCAGAGCCGACTCGTGGAGACCATGGCCGGCTGGCGCGACTACTACGAGGGCATCGAGCGGCATCTGCTGATTGTCCTGAGC
Source organism: Armatimonadota bacterium (assembly GCA_049975765.1). Classification (GTDB taxonomy): domain Bacteria; phylum Armatimonadota; class Zipacnadia; order Zipacnadales; family UBA5352; genus JAYENL01. The sequence goes on along the minus strand of JBNGDZ010000201.1, from coordinate 649 downwards.
GCCGGGAACGTGGCGCTGCGCTACTCCAACGACCAGCTCCCCGACGTGAGCTACAAGGTCCTGCTCGACATGCAGATGCACGCGCTGGCCACCGACCCGGCCTTTGAGGACCTGCGCGGCGTGGGCTTCTGGAGCGGGCACTACATCGACGAGGAGCTGATGCGGTGGTACGGGGCGCTCTTCCGGCACTACTGCATCCAGGGCCGCCGGACACGGCTCAGCGACGACCCCTATAGCCTGGAGCATCTGACCAACCCCGGCTTCGAGGACGGCCTGGAGGGCTGGGAGGTGCGGGGCTCGGTCGAGGCCGTGAGGGTCGCGGAGATGCCGCAGCAGGGGGCGCGCGGCCGCTACGCGCCCGTGCCGCAGGGCGAGATGGCCGTCCGCACCGTGCGCGACGAAGACGCGCCGAACACCCTCAGCCAGCCCATCCGCAACCTGGAACCCGGCCGGCTTTACTCGCTGAAGCTCTACTGCGCGGACCCGGACTACAGCGAGACTCTGATCCCGGCGCAGATCGCTATCGAGGGTGGTGAGGTGCTGCCGGAGCGCACCGTCGATCGCGTCTGGCAGGTGGAGGACGTGCACTGGACCATGCACTACCGCGTCTTCCGCGCCAGCGCCCGGGAGGGCGCCCTGAGCATCTCCG
>JBNGDZ010000200.1:0-8138 GCA_049975765.1 Armatimonadota bacterium | reverse complement strand
CACCGGCGGTGACCCCATGATCAGGAGGTACTGTCCAGTATGAGCTTTCGCAGGCTAGTGTGCGTGGTGGGGATGGTCGCTCTTGGCCCGGGTTGCGTGCTCCCGGCGTTCGCATGGGATCCCACCCCCGAGGGCTACGCGCAGTTTCGCTATGAGTACAAGGACTCCGAGGACGACGGCGACTTCGATACGCGACGGGTGCGGTTGAGCTGGCGCGACACCGTCAACGATCGGGGTACGACGGCCCGCATTCAGTTCGACGTCGGCGACCTCTTCACCGGCGGCGGGCATGAGATTGACCTCAAAGACGCCTGGGTGTCGCACCCCTTCGGGAACGGCTGGAGCACCCGCGTCGGCTACGGCGACGCCGAGTTCGGGCTCGACGTGCCCTACTCGAGCAGCAAGCGACTGCCCTTTGAGCGCGCCAAGGCCACCCGAGAGTTCCTGCCGGGCGAGAAGACCCTCGGCGTCCTCTTCACGTGGGAGGGGCAGGAGGAGAGCACCGTCGTCGTGGACCTGCAGGTCACCGATGGCATGGACGCGTGGTCGAGCGATGATGACGACGCCGAGTCCTTGATCGCCCGTGTCCAGGTGCCGTTAGAGGACAGCATCGTCGGCGTCAGCTACATGACTTCAAGCCGTGAGGGCGACGACTACAGCGTTGAGCCCGACCTCTGGGGTGCTCACGTGCGCTGGGAGGGTGAGACCGCCGGATCGAACTGGGCCTTCCAGGGCGAGTACTTCGACGGTGAGCTCTTCGATGGTATGATGTATGACGCCGACGGCTGGTACGGCCTGGTGGAGTTCTCCCCACAGGCCTCCGACGCCACCGTCTTCTACCGCTATGACGAGCTTGATGCCAGTGCCCAGGAGACCGCCTGGAGCTACGAGCGCCACACGCTCGGCGTGGCCTGGGACTGGATGGAGAACAACCGCCTGACCTTCCAGGTGGAGGATATCGACAACGCTGACAGTGAGACCAACTGGGGTCTTCAGTGGCAGGTCAAGTACAAGTAGCTTCCCCATCGCAGCCTCAAGCGCCGCCCGCCCGGCGGCGCCCAGCGAGGCGCCACGGGCCGGCACCCGCCGCAACACTCCGAGGATTCGTCCGTAAGAGCACAGCGGAAAGGAGTAGTATTCTGATGAGGATCCACAGCATCGCCGTCGGTCTGCTTTTGCTCGCGCCTCTGACCAGCATGGTCGCCCTCGTGGGCTGTCCCCCGAAACAGGAGCAGCCTATGGAGCCGATGGTAGGCCAGCCGGCGGCGTCCGGCGAGACGGCCACCATCAGCCAGATCGGCTCCACGACGGTCCTGCCCATCGCTGAGAAGTGGGCCGAGGCCTTCCATGAGAAACACCCGAATGTCGAGATCAACGTGTCCGGCGGCGGCTCCGGGACGGGCATAAAGGCGCTGATCGACGGCACCGCCGACATCGCCAACGCCTCCCGGCCGATCAAAGACACGGAGAGGGCGCTTGCCGAGGAGAACGGCGTCGCGCCCGTCGAGCATGTTGTTGCCTACGACGGCATCGCGGCGATCGTTCACCCCAGCAACCCGGTAAGCGAGCTGTCCGTGCAGCAGCTCTCGGACATCTTCTCCGGCGAGGTGACGTCGTGGGACGAGCTCGGCGTCAGCGGCGTGGGCGAGATCGTCGTCGTCAGCCGCGACTCCGCTTCGGGGACCTATGAGAGCTGGAAGGACATGGTCGTGACCATGCACGGGGAGGCCGACGACCGCGACTTCACACCCGGCGCGCTCAAGAAGGGCTCCAACAAGGACATCCGCGCCATCGTCGCGCAGACTGAGAGCGCCATCGGCTACATCGGCCTGGGGTACATCGACAGCTCCGTCAAGGCCGTTCCGGTAGTCCCCATGGGTGGCGGCGCGGCCGTCAAGCCCACTTCCCAGAACGTCCAGGAGGGCTCCTACCCCATCTCCCGGAAGCTGTACATGTACACCGACGGCCAGCCGACCGGCGCCGTCAAGGATTACCTTGACTGGGGCATGACCGAAGAGGCTCAGAAGCTCGTCGAAGAGGCCGGGTACGTCCCGGTCACGTAGCACCCTCGGCACTTGCCTGGCCCGGCGCGGTGTCCGCTGTGCCGGGCCAGGCGATGCTACCATCATTCGGCCACAGAAGGGCTGACATGCTCACGAGACGGCTCGGGCGCGTATGGGAATGGATCATTGAGCGGCTGATCTACATCGCCGGCGTCCTGGGGATCATCCTTGTCCTCCTCATCTTCTACTTCCTCCTCCGTAACTCCCTGCCGATGCTCGGCGAGCGCAGCCTGAGTGAGCTCGTCCTCGGTCAGACCTGGTCGCCCACCCACAAAGAGGGCGACTTCGGGATGCTCCCGCTGATTCTGGGCTCCCTCTACGTGACCGTGGGGGCTCTGGTGCTGTCGGTCCCGCTGGGCCTCGGCGCCGCCATCTTCATCGCCGAGATCGCCTCGCCAAGAGCGCGCGAGATACTCAAGCCGGCCGTCGAGCTGCTTGCCGCCATTCCCTCGGTGGTCTTCGGCTTTCTGGGCCTGCTGGTGGTGGGACCGTGGTTCGCCGAGAGGTTCGACGCCATCCTGGTGGGGCAGTTCGCGGCGCTGGGCTCGCTGATGCTATGCTTCATGGCCCTGCCGACCATCGTCTCCATCTGCGAGGACGCCTTCCACTCGGTGCCCCGAGAGATCTTCAACAGCTCGCTGGCGCTGGGCGCCACGCGCTGGCAGACCATCACTCGCGCGCTGATCCCTGCTGCACGCTCGGGCATCATCGCCGCATGTCTGCTGGGGCTGGGCCGCGCCATCGGCGAGACGATGACGGTGCTGATGGTCACCGGCAACGCCCAGGTCATGCCGGAGGGCCTGAGGGGCTTCATCAAGCCCATACGGACCATGACGGCAACCATCGCAGCCGAGATGGGCGAGAGTCCCTACGGCTCGACCCACTTTCACGCGCTTTTCACCATCGGGCTGCTTCTGTTCATCATCACCTTCGCCGTCAACACCATCGCTGACATCGTGATCCGCCGCAGTGAGAAGGACATCGCATGAACCGGCACCGCAGGCAGCTCATCGATCCCCGCATTACGGAGAAGGTCGCCTTCGCCGGGCTGTGGGCGGTGATGATCGTGGTCTCCGTGCCCGTGGTGGGGATCATCGGGTACATGCTCTATCGCGGTGCGGCGGCGCTGAACTGGGAGCTTGTCAGCTCCGTTGAGGCCGGACTGCTGCCCGCCATTGCGGGAACCATCTACCTGGTCAGCCTGACGGCACTGGTGGCGGCGCCGATCGGCGTTGGCGCTGCGATCTATCTCTCGGAGTATGCCCGGCCGGGGCCGCTGCTGCGCATGATCCGTCTTGCCATCATCAACCTGGCCGGTGTGCCGTCAGTGGTCTACGGGCTCTTCGGGCTGGCCGCCTTCGTCATTCTGTTCGGCTGGGATCGCTGCCTGCTGGCCGGCTCCTGCACGCTGGCCCTGCTGGTGCTGCCCCTGGTCATCAGCGCCTCCGAAGAGGCCCTGCGCCAGGTTCCCCAGGGACTGCGAGAGGGCTCGCTTGCGCTGGGGGCCAGCAGGTGGCAGACCATCCGCCGCGTTGTGCTGCCCAATGCGCTGCCCGGTATCATTACCGGCCTGATTCTCTCCATCGCCCGCGCGGCCGGGGAGACCGCCCCGATCCTGTTCACGGCCGCCTTCTACTCACTCACCGATCCTTTTCCGGACTCGCTCTTAGACCCCATCATCGCCATGCCCTACCAGCTCTTCGTCATGGCCACCGAGGAGCCCGATGTGGAGGCGGCCACCATGTGGGCGACCGCATTCGTGCTGGTGGCGCTGGTGCTGGGGCTGAACGTGATCGCAACCGTCATCCGCGCCAGGCTCCGCAAGAGGCGCTGGTAGGACCGAGGCCGCCGGGATAGGGGCGACGCTGGACCCGCCGTGCGGAAGGGCACGCGGGTGCCCGCGCGGAAGATGCACGGAGAGGTGCCCTGGAATGCGTCAACATACGGCGTCCGAGAACACAGCAGAGGACGCAGCCGGGAATGGGGCCGGCGAGAAAGCCCCCGAGCAACGGGAGGGCTTCCTGGCGGGCGTCTCGCGGGCCCCTGAGGGGCCTCGGGAGGCGAGGGGCGACCACTCCGTCAAGATCAAGACCAGGGACCTGAACATCTACTACAACGATTTCCAGGCCATCAAGTCCGTCGATATCGAGATCCGCAACAACGAGATCACGGCCCTCATCGGCCCCTCGGGCTGCGGGAAGTCCACCTTCCTGCGAGCCCTCAACCGCATGAATGACGAGATACCCGAGGCCCGCACGCAGGGCGAGGTGCTGCTCGACGGACGGAACATCTACAGCGCGGACACCGACCTCGTGCAGTTGCGGCGGCGCGTCGGGCAGGTCTTCCAGCAGCCCAACCCCTTCCCGATGTCCATCTACGACAACGTGGTCTACGGTCCGCGGCTGCAGCACCGGCTGTCTCGGAGCGAGGCCGACGAGATCGTGGAGAGGAGCCTCACCGGGGCAGCCCTGTGGGATGAGGTCAAGGACGATCTGCGAAGGTCCGCCCTGGACCTCTCGGGCGGCCAGCAGCAACGCCTGTGCATCGCCCGCTGCCTGGCGGTGGAGCCCGAGGTGTTGCTCATGGACGAGCCCTGCTCCGCGCTCGACCCCACAGCGACCTTCCGGATCGAGGAGCTCATGCTCGAACTCAAGGGGCAGTACACCATCGTGATCGTCACACACAATATGTATCAGGCGTCACGCGTCTCTGATCGGACGGGCTTCTTCCTGCTCGGGGAGCTGGTCGAGTTCGGTAAGACCACCCGGATCTTCGAGGATCCGCAGGACGAGCGCACTGACGCCTACGTCCGCGGTCGCTTCGGCTAGCCTACATCGTGTTGGACGTCGCCACCGGGGAAGTGCGCGCTATGCGCAGAATACGGGAGACCTTCGAGGGACAGATCGAACAGGTGCAGGTGGACGTCACCCGCCTCGCCAGCTTCGTTGTCGAGATGCTAGCCGACGCCATGCGAGCGCTGGTGGAGCAGGACGAGGCGCTGGCAGACAAGGTCATCATGGATGACGACGTGGCTGACGAGCTCGATCTGCACATCGAGCAGGAGTGCATGCGCCTGCTGGCACTCCAGCAGCCCATGGCCAAGGACCTGCGCATCATCGGCACGGCCATGAAGGTCATCGCCGACCTGGAGCGGGTCGGCGACTACGCCGTGGACATCGCCCGCAGCGCCAAGACCCTCGCCGACGAGCCCTACTTCAAGGCCCTGGTGGACATCCCCCGCATGGGAGATATCACCATCTCCATGGTCCGAACCGCCGCCGAGGCCTTCGTCAAGCAGGACCTGGAGCTGGTGCGCCAGGTGGTTGAGCGGGACGACGACGTGGACCGCCTGTGGTACCACCTGCTCGACGAGCTCGTGGAGTACATGCGCAACGACCCGGAGTTGATCCTGCAGGCGACGCACCTGCTGTTGGTGGCACGCTACCTGGAGCGGTGCGCCGACCATGTGGTGAACGTCGCGGAGCGCGTCTCGTACATGGAGACCGGGCGCTTCGAGGACCTGGCGCTGTCACACACTCCGGGGTACGAGCGCCCGGAGATAGGGTCGGGTCAGGAGTCCGAGCAGCAGCCGGAGTAGTCGGGGCTCTCGAACAGCTCCTCGTCCGACATGTCCAGGACGCGGCGTGCGGCGGTTTCGTCGTCGGCCTGCTCCATCCAGGGACCGAAGCACTCGATCACCTCGCGGCGCGGCACCACCGTCACGGACGCGCCGCCATCAGCCACGGTCACCGTCAGGGAGATCTCCTCGGCCGGGACAAGCTCGATGTTGCGCTTGCCCAGCGTGCAGCCCGTGGAGTACTGCACGCCGTCGGCGAAGCACGAGGGCGGAGGCTGCGGCGGGCAGTGCACGCGGGCGCTGACGCCGAAGTACGGTTCGGCCTGCAGCTCTCCCAGCGCCAGCCGCCCCGCGCGGTAGCCCAGCATCGCAAAGGGCCCCAGATGCCCGTGGAAGGCTCGGAGGGCCTCGAGCAGCTCTCGCCGGGACGCCATCTTACTCCTCCTCGGCCGGAATGACCAGGATCCGAAGGCAGTTCTCGCACTTCACGACGGACTCGCCGCGCTCGATCATCGGGATGCGTCCGTGCGGCACGGATACCTGGCAGGCCTGGCAGGTCTCATCGATCACCGCCGCCACCGCCACGCCTCCCAGTCGCTCCCGAAGCCGCTCGTACTGCGAGACCAGGGAGGCATCAAGCTCCGACACTACCTCCTGCCGCTGACCCTGGAGCTGCTCGATCTCCTCGCGTGCTCGCGTGGTGGTCGTCTCGTAGGTCTGGGTGATCTCCTCGTGCTGGGCCTGCAGCCGGTCAACACGCTGCTGCTGGGCCTCCACGGCCTCCTCCACCTCGTCGATCTCCTCAAGCAGCTCCAGGATCATGTCCTCGTGCCGCCCGACGTTGCGCGTCAGCTCCGCGATCTTCTTCTCCAGTGCGCTGAGCTCCTTGGGGTCGGAGACCGTCCCGCCGTAGGCGCGGTCGGACTTCTCCTGCTTCTCGGCCTCGACGGTCTGCAGGTCCAGCTCCAGCTTGCGCTGCCGCGCCTGCATCTGCTGGAGATTCTCCTGGAGCTCCGACAGCCTCTCGCGGGCCTGCTGGAGCTGCTGGAGGGCGTCCGTACCATCGTCGATCTCCGCCAGCAGCAGCCGCCGCTTGTCGATGGCGCTGTCGATCCTCTGCAGCTCGTAGAGCCGATTGAAGTCCTGTTTGTCCATCCGCCCAATCACTCCGAGATGTGGCGTGTGCGCCCTCGTGTTCAGGCCTCAGCACGGCCTGCGGGCAAAGGGATCCGTGACCACCGCGGATTCCACGACAGTCACCCCCGATCCCAGCCGCTCACGCAGGGCATGCGCCAGCCTCCCGACCACGGGCCGCTCGGTGGCGTAGTGGCCTGGGTCGATCACCGCCAGCCCCAGTGCGAGGGCGTCCAGAGCGTCATGGTGTGTGAGGTCGCCGCATACCAGAACGTCCGCGACCGACGCTGCCGCGGACACCGCATCGCCCCCGGACCCTGGCACCACCGCCACTCGCCTCACTGCCGCGTCCTCGCCAACCACCGTGACCTGTGACGCGCCCAGCAGCTCACCGATCTCCTCCGCCACCCCGCACAGGCTCATCTCCTCCGCCAGCGTGCCCACCAGACCGAGGTCTGCCTCATCGGTCTCCATCAGCGGCACGATGTCGGCCAGTCCCAAGAGCTGCGCCAGCGTCGCCGCCGTGCCCACCCCCGCCGCAGCATCCAGGTTTGTGTGCGCCGCGTAGACCGCGATCCCCTCCCCGAGAAGCCGCTCGATAAGCGCTCCGAGCGGCAGGTCGGTGCGGACGGCCGGCATCGGTCGAAAGATCAGGGGGTGGTGGGCGACAATCAGCTCCGCCCCCGCCTGGAGGGCCTCATCGACCACGTCAGCAGTGACCTCCAGGCACACCAGCACCGTGCTGACCGGGGTATCGGGGCTGCCCACCTGCAGGCCCACGTTGTCCCACTCCTGGGCCGTCTCGGGCGGCGCAAGGGCCTCCACATGCGCGATAACGTCGCCTGCTGTCATGCTTCCTCCAGCCGAAATGACATCTTAGCACTCTATGTGTTCGAGTGCTAAGCGCACCCGAAAGGGGCTTGACTCCGCGCCCTGGGGCCTGTATACTTGGCTGAGTTCACGAAGATACCCCGGGAGGCGTCTGGCACCCATGCCCATCTACGACTACAAATGCGACAAGTGCGGTCGCGTCTTCGAACTCACCCATGGTTTCGACGAGAAGCCCGATGTGACCTGTCGGGCGGACGGCTGTGGCGGCACGCTGCACCGCGTCTTCAGCCCGCCCACGATTATCTTCAAGGGCAGCGGATGGCACGTCACCGACTACGGGCGCGGCAATGGGCGTGGCAAGCCGACTCAGTCGGAGGGGCGCGAGAAGGCCGAGGAGGCCGAGGAGGCCGTCGAGGCCGCGGAGTAAAGCCAGGACCGGAGGAGCCTGTGCCGGTCGCGGCAGGTGCCGCGGCCGGCTTTCGTGTGCCGGGCATGTTCGACATCCAGGAGGTGCAAGTCCTCTACCCAGCCAG
>JBNGDZ010000199.1:0-8142 GCA_049975765.1 Armatimonadota bacterium | reverse complement strand
CCTGTGAGACTGCCATGCAGTCTGCCGCGAGCTGACGCTCGCGTAACGGCAACAGCAGCCGTGCGGAGCGCACCGGCTGCGGCCCTCAGACGGTCGGGCAGGCAGGGGCGGGGGCGCTTGACGCCGGACTGGGGCCTCAGGTATACTCCCGCAAAACCTGTCGCATCCTGAAGGCGATGATGGGGAGGAGTAGGCGGTCAGTGCGACCGACAGAGAGCCGGCGTCGAGCTGAGAGCCGGCGGTCGCGCTCCGCACGGAGGAGCGCAAGCGACTCCCAGGGGCTGGGCCCAGAGCCGTGAGGCCCAGCCCTCGAAGGTCGCCCCGGAGCCGTGGCGCCGAGAGACGCGCCGACCGAAGGCGCGAGCGGTAGGCGCCGCCGATTGACGGCCGTTACCCCGTCCATGAGTGCCGGAGGACCGGGCCCGGGGCCCGGTCCCGGAACATGGGTGGTACCGCGAGATAGACGCCTCTCGTCCCATGGCGGGATGGGAGGCTTTCTGCGTTTAACCCACCCGCGTCCGACCGAGACTGCATTGCGCTGAGATACCCTGGACACCAAGGAGCAAGCCCATGCCAGAGAGTATGCCCCCGGCCTACGAGCCCCAGCAGGTCGAGGAGAAGCAGTATCAGTACTGGCTCGATGAGGAGATCATGGCCGCGGAGATCGATCCGGACCGCGAGCCTTTCTGCATCGTCATCCCGCCGCCAAACGTCACCGGCACGCTGCACATGGGACACGCCCTGGACAACACTATCCAGGACCTGCTGACGCGCTGGAAGCGCATGCAGGGCTACTGCGCGCTGTGGCTGCCGGGGACCGATCACGCCGGCATCGCCACCCAGAACGTGGTGGAGAGACAGCTGGCGGAGGAGGGCAAGACTCGGCACGACCTGGGGCGGGAGGAGTTCGTGGCGCTGACCTGGGAGATCGCCCAGGAGCACAAGTCACAGATCATCGAACAGCTCCAGCGCCTTGGCTGCAGCCCCGACTGGTCGCGTGAGCGCTTCACGCTCGACGAGGGCCTCTCGCGGGCCGTGCGGGAGGCCTTCGTGACGCTGTACGAGGAGGGCCTCATTTATCGCGGGGCCCGCATGATCAACTGGTGCCCGCGCTGCTCGACCGGGCTGTCGGACCTGGAGGTGGAGCACATCGACCAGCAGGGGCACCTGTGGCACATGCGCTACCCGGCGGCCGACGGGGGGCCGGGAGTGGTGGTGGCCACGACACGGCCGGAGACCATGCTGGGGGACACGGCCGTGGCGGTGCATCCCGATGACGACCGCTACGGGCACCTGATCGGCGAGACGGTGATCCTACCGCTGATGGAGCGCGAGATCCCGGTCATCGCCGACGAGCTCGTGGACCCCGAGTTCGGCACCGGGGCGGTGAAGGTGACGCCCGCTCACGACCCCACTGACCTGGAGATCGCCGAGAAGCACCATCTGCCGCACGTGGTGGTCATCGACGAGGACGGCAATATGACCGAGGAGGCTGGCCGGTTCGCGGGCCTGTCGTGCTTCGAAGCGCGACAGGAGGTGGTCTCGGCCCTGGAGGAGGAGGGCCTGCTGGAGGGCGTCGAGGAGTACCACCATACGGTGGGCGTGTGCACCCGCTGCGAGACCATCGTGGAGCCGCTCATCTCTGAGCAGTGGTTCGTGGCCATGGAGCCGCTGGCGGAGGAGGGGCTGAAGGCGGTCGATGAGGGTCTGGTGCGATTCGTGCCGGAGCGCTGGACGAAAGTCTACCGCGAGTGGCTCGAGAACATCGAGGACTGGTGCATCTCGCGCCAGCTCTGGTGGGGGCATCCAATCCCTGCGTGGTGGTGTCAGAGCTGCAACCAGTGGATCGTCTCCCGGGAGGATCCCACGGAGTGTCTGGCCTGCGGCCAGTACAACCTGGTCCAATCCCCGGATGTGCTGGACACATGGTTCAGCTCCGGTCTGTGGCCGTTCTCGACCCTCGGCTGGCCTGACGAGACCGAGGACCTGCAGTATTTCTACCCAACCAGCGTGCTGGTGACGGCCTACGACATCATCTTCTTCTGGGTCGCGCGCATGATCATGGACGGGATGCACTTTACCGGTAAGCAGCCCTTCGACGTGGTCTTCATCCACGGGCTGGTGCGCACCGCCGAGGGCCAGAAGATGTCCAAGTCCCTCGGCACCGGCGTGGACCCGATGGGGCTTATAGACAAGTATGGCGCCGACGCGCTGCGCTTCGCCCTGATGCAGATGATCACGCATGGCCAGGACCTGCGCTACTCCGAGGACCGCGTGGTGGGCGCACGCAACTTCTGCAACAAGCTCTGGAACGTGACCCGCTTCGTGGTGATGAACCTCGAGCACGCGCCCGCCGAGCGCATCGACCTGTCCGAGGCGGAGCTGAGCCTGGCCGACCGCTGGATCCTCTCGCGGCACCATCGTCTGCTGGCGACGCTTGACCGCGAGCTGGAGCGCTACAACATCGCGCAGGCCGCCGACGCGCTCTATGAGCACATCTGGAGCGAGTTCTGCGACTGGTACGTGGAGCTGGCGAAGAATGACCTCTACGAGCCCGAGAGCCCCCGGCGCAGGGCCGCCGTCCAGGAGGTGCTGCGGACGGTGCTCGACGGCATCCTGCGGGCCCTGCATCCGATTATGCCCTTCATCACCGAGGAGCTGTGGCACCGGCTTCACGACCGGGCCGGGCCCATCGCCGTCGCCGACTATCCGCAGGCCGACCAGACGTGGTTCGACGACAGCGCGGAGGAGCGGATGAGCGCGCTGCAGGGGACGGTCACGGCGATTCGCAGCCTGCGGGCGGCGCTGACGCTGCCGCCGTCGCAGAGGGCGCCGGTGACGATCATCGGCGACGATGCCGACACCCTGGGCCTGCTGGAGAGACAGAAGCGGGGCCTGAAGAGCCTGGCGATGGTCGATGAGCTAACGCTGCTGGACCCCGGCTCCGAGCCGCCGCAGGACTGCCTGGCGGCCCCTGCGCCGGGATCGCAGGTGTTCCTTCACGTCCCCGGAAGCGTCGATGTGGAGGATGAGATCCGGCGGCTCGAGGGGCAGATCGCCGAGATCGAGGCGAACATCGAGCAGTCGCGCGGCAAGCTCGACAACCCCCAGTTCGTGGAGAATGCACCCGATGACATCGTCCAGCGCGAGCGCCGGCGGCTGGCCGAGTCACAGGAGAAGCTGGGGCAACTGCAGGAGCGGCGGGAGACCCTCGCCGGGCTGGCGTGATGCGTGCGAGACCCCAGGACGGCGTAGACTCGGAGAGAGCTCATGGCGTCCGCGACCGTCGCAGGCTCCACGATCGTCATCGAGACCGATTTGCTCTCGGCGGAGGTGCACACCGAGGGCTACGTCTCGGGCGTGGCCGGGGGGACGCTGCTCGATAAGACCACCGGCGCGCGCGACCTGAGCTTCGGCCTGGACATCGCGGACTTCCTCCTCGAGCCGCAGTGGGATGACCCCGATGCCGATATCGAGCATCCCTACCACGGGCGCGACATGGTCCACGGCCACCTCCCGCACCGCTACGTCGAGGGACCGCAGATCTGCACGAAAGCCGGGGCTTTGGAGCACGAAGTCATCGAGGGCGACGACTTCGTGGCCGTGCGCCAGTGGTACCGGTGGCGGTGGGCCACCTACGGCCGCACGCCCGGCTCGCGCTGGGAGCAGTGTCTCGTGTTCAGAGATGGCTGGCGGCACTTCCTGGCCCACGACCGCATCACCAGCGCCAATGACGTGGATGCGCTGATCTTCCGGCTCGACATGCCGGGCCATCTCAAGCATGATCGGGGCGAGGGGTTCGAGCAGGTCTACCTCAGCTACCATGGTCTGATCCCGGCGGAGGAGTTCATGGACGACTTCCCGCCCGACGAGCGCTTCCTCTACCAGCGCGATGACAGCCACCTGCCGGACACGATGATCCGGGCGTATCAGGTGACGATGCCGGACTGCTCGGCGGGGCCATGGCTGGCCGGGATCACGCTGGACCCGGCGGTGGTGTATCAGGCATGGTGCCATCAGCGGGGCTATGTGTGCTACATCGAGGAGATCGGCGGCCGAGCGGTGAAGGCAGGGGAGAGCTTCGGCGCCGCCTATGCGGTGGGCTGGTTCGATGACCTTGGTGACGCGGACGAGATCGCGCGGGCGTGGCGGGGCTGCCGGGAGCTGGACGTGCGCGCGTCAGGGCGGGACTCCGGCCCGGCCTCCGCGCCGATGAGAGGCTGACCGATGGCCGGGCGCCGACGTGGGATGACGGTGCTGAGCTACCTCACCGCGCTCGCGGCCCTGTGCATCGCCGTGGGCTACCTCGACGCGGTGACCAGCTTCTACCTCCACGGGATGCTCCGGGCCGGGCACGAGGGCGCCACATACGCCCGCGCCTCGGCCGAGGACATGTCCGCGCGGGTTCGCGTGTTGGAGCAGACCAGGCAGGCCGCAGTCGTGCTGGTGCTGCTCACCGTCGGGATCGTGGCAGGCCGCAACGGCCTGCAGCAGGCCGGGACCGTTATCTTCGCGCTGGGCGCGTGGGGGCTGATGCGCTACGCGGCCATCCGGACGATCACCGACTGGCCCGGCTCGCTGAGCGACGCGGACGTGCTGCTCTACCTGCCGCAGGAGGTCTGCGCGCCTGTCTGGATGGTGCTGATCGCGGCGCTGGGGCTCTGCGCCGCAGGCGTGGCTCTCATTCGGGCGGGAGCAGTGGCGATGAGGCGCGCCCGGTCCGGGTGAGCGACGAGCTGCGGGCGACGAGCGACGAGCTGACGGGATGACGGCGAGCGGTTTCAGCTCGGCCCACGACGCAGGGACAAGGAGGACTGCACATGGACGTCACGACAATCCCAGCCGAGGACCTCGGGAAGGGCTCTCCGATCCGCACAGAGGTCCTGGAGACCGACCAGGACCTGTACCACGATATGGCCCGCACCATGCTCAACAAGCTGGCCGAGAACGAGGAGCTGGGCAGGCCCACCGTGTTCATCCTGCCGGTGGGGCCCGTGGGACAGTACAGGCGCCTGGCGCGCATCTGCAACCTGGAGCGCATCAGCCTCAAGAACATGGTGTGCTTCAACATGGACGAGTATCTGGACGAGGACGGCAACTGGCTGCCTCTCGATCACCCCCTCAGCTTCCGAGGGCACATGAAGCGCAGCTTCCTGGACCTGATGGATCCGGAGCTGGCCCCCCAGCCCGACAACGTCATCTTCCCCGACCCCAAGGACCTCAGTGCCGTGCCGGAGAGGATGGAGGCGCTGGGCGGGGTGGACATCTGCTACGGGGGCATCGGCATCAACGGGCACATCGCGTTCAACGAGCCGCCCGAGCCGGGCGAGGAGATGTCGGTGGAGGATTTCGCGGCCCTGCCCACGCGCGTGCTGGAGCTTTCGCGGGAGACCCGCACCATCAACTCGGTCACGGTCGCGGACGGCAACATCCCTCTGATCCCGAGGATGGCCGTCACCGTGGGGATGAGGGAGTGCCTGTCCGCGCGCGAGATCCGGCTCTACGCCAACCGCCCGTGGCAGCGGGCTGTGGTCCGGCGGGTGCTCCACGGCGAGGTCACCGCCGGGGTGCCGTGCTCGCTGGTGCAGAACCACCCCAACGCGTCGTTGACCATGACCGAGTTCGTGTCCCAGCCCCCGCGGCGACGGCTGGCGTAGGGGCCTCGGTTGCGGGCGGAGGCTGCCGGCCGCGGCCCGGCCCGATACGCCAGGCGTGCTGTGCGCACGGCTGAAATACCACCCCGGCGCACCCGGCAGGTGGCGAGGGCGCCGCGCCGGTGCGTCTCACCGGAAGGTGTCACTGCAGCCGCACGCTCCTGCAGCATTTCCATCGCCCGCGGCGCTCTGCTATAATCGTCCCCACCTGACAGCCACTGTCCGTACGCGAGGCGCTTCCCATGGTCATCATCGTCGAGACGGGCGCAGACGAACAGACGGTGCAGAACCTCATCGACAAGGTGGAGTCGCTGGGCTTCACCCCGCATCCCATCTACGGCGTTGAGAAGACCGTCATCGCCGTCATCGGGCGCAAGACCCAGGAGAAGATCGAGGTCCTGGAGACAATGCCCGGTGTGCAGCGGATCGTGCCCATCCTTCAGCCCTACAAGCTGGTGGGGCGGGAGGTGAGGGCCGAGACCTCGGAGATAGAGATCGCGGAGGGGGTAAGCATCGGGGGGCAGCGCTTCATGATCATGGCGGGACCGTGCGCGGTTGAAAGCTACGAGCAGTTTCTCAACATCGCCCGCTACGTCAAGGACGCCGGGGGGCACGCCCTGCGCGGCGGGATCTTCAAGCCCCGGACGTCCCCCCACGACTTCCAGGGCCTGCGCGAGGAGGGCATACCCATCGCCAAGGCCGTGAAGGAGGAGGTGGGGCTGCCGTTCATCACCGAGGTGGTGGACGTGCGGGACCTCGAGATGCTGCACGAGGTGGCTGACATCTACCAGGTCGGGGCCCGGAACATGCAGAACTTCGGGCTGCTGCGGGAGCTGGGGCATGTCGATCGGCCGGTGATGCTCAAGCGCGGAATGAGCGCGACCGTGGAGGACCTGCTGCAGGCCGCGGAGTACGTGGTGGTGGAGGGCAACGATGACGTGATGCTGTGCGAGCGCGGTATCCGAACCTTCGAGACGCAGACCCGCAACACCCTCGACATCTCCGCGGTGGTGGCGCTCAAGCGGCTCAGCCACCTGCCGGTGGTGGTGGACCCCAGCCATGCCTCCGGCAAGGACTGGATGGTGCCGGCGCTGAGCAAGGCCGCGGTGGCCGCCGGCGCCGACGGCCTCCTGGTGGAGACGCACTGGCATCCGCAGGAGGCGCTGGTGGACGGCCACCAGTCGCTCACGCCGTCGGTCTTCCGAGAGCTGATGGATGACCTGCCTGCCTTCTGCGAGGCGGCCGGCCGCGCCCTGTAGCGGAGCGCCTGATCGAGGTGCCGCTACGCGTCATGCGCCGGCGGGGGGCGCCGGCTTCCCAGAGGATGGCCCGCAGTGCAGGGCCGCCTTCGGACGGCCGGCCCTCCTGTGCGACACCGGAGCCGGTCCGCAGATACAGGCTGCTGTCTATCCCGCAAGCCCGGTTGCTGATTGAACGGACCGCGGCCAGCCGAGCTGAAGAGCGGTGCCGGCCCGCAGTACCGGTGCGCCACGGAGGGCATCGGCGCCGCATGACGAAGAGGCCGGCGACCACGGACGCACCGCCACAGGAGGCGACGACCATGAGCGACGAGCGCCCCAACATCGTCCTCTTCACCACCGACCAGCATCGCGGCGACTACATCGGCCTCGCCGGACACCCCGTCGTGGAGACCCCGAACCTCGACGCCTGGGTCAACGACGGGCTCTACTTCCCCAACGCCTACTCCGAGATCCCCTCCACCACCGGCGCTCGGCGCATGATGCATCTCGGCCAGGGCTCCTACGACTGCGGCGTGATCGGCTACGCCGGCGGGCCGTGGGACGAGGAGCCGTCGCTGCCCGGCGTGCTGGCCCGGGCGGGCTACCACTGCTTCAGCGCGGGCTGGCGGAATATGCATCCGCGCCGCAAGCTCTTCGGCTACCATCATGCCGTGATCCACGACCTCCGCCGCGGTGTGGACGACTACTGGGAGTGGCTGGAGCGCGAGCTGGGGCCGGATGTGCGGGAGCGCGGGCACGGCTGCGACGCCAACGGCTGGCTGGCGCGACCGTGGCACCTTCAGGAGCGCTATCACCCCACAGTCTGGACCACGAACGTGGCTCTGGAGCTGGTCGCCAAGCGCGATCCCACGAAGCCGTTCTTTCTGTGGGTGTCGCACCTCCGGCCGCACTCGCCCTACGATCCCCCGCAGTTCTTCTGGGACATGTACATCGACCGCGAGCTGCCCGAGCCGCCCATCGGCGACTGGGCCGAGCCACACAAGAAGGAGGGCGTCCCTCCCGTGCGAACCGCCTGGGAGGGGCGGCTGACCGACCTGCAGACGCACCGCTGCCGGGCCGGCTACATGGGCTGCATCACGCACATCGACTACGAGCTGGGGCGGCTGGAGGAGGAGCTGAGCCGCACGGAGGGCGTGGATGCCAGCAACACCGTCTGGCTCTTCAGCTCCGACCACGGCGACATGATGGGCGATCACTACCTGCACCGCAAGAGCTACGCCTACGAG
>JBNGDZ010000198.1:0-8151 GCA_049975765.1 Armatimonadota bacterium | reverse complement strand
TGGTGCGCGGCCCTCGCCCCTACGCCGTTGCCTTCATGCCGTACGGAGGGGCGGGCTGGGCAGCCCGCCAGGCCGTTGGCGCCGGCCTTCATGCCCCCACCAACGGCGTCGGGCTGGAAGCCCGACCTACGCGGAAAAGAACAGCATCGGCCGCTCGTTGCCGGCGATGACCGGCTCCCCCCCGATGCTGAGCGCGCGCACCGCAGCATACCGGTGCGTTGGCCGTCCTGCCCCTCTCCCGCCTGCGAGCGAGCCAGGGAGAGGGGGATGCCCGAACCATCGGTTCGGGCAGGGGGTGAGGCCCGCCGTCGACAGGCGCCGGCGCTCCCGTCAGCACTTCTCCTTCTGGCCCTGACCGCAGGCAATGACCCGGTGGTAGGCGCTCTTCCAGTACTGAGAGACCATCCGCTGCGTGTTGAAGAACGATCCGTTGAAGGCGATGCAGTAGCGGCCCACCCGCGCGAACTCCAGCGGGCGGTCGTAGTAGAGCGGCATGATGGTGTGCTGGAGTGTGTCGTAGAGATCGGCGCGCTCCTGCGCCGGCTCTGACGTCCTGTCGCGGTCGCCGATGGCCCACCCCGTGATCCCTTGGATGTGCCCCTCCAGCCACCAGCCATCCAGCACGCTGAGGCTGGGAACGGCGTTGAAGGCGGCCTTCATCCCGCTGGTCCCCGAGGCCTCGTGGGGCTTCAGCGGCGTGTTCAGCCACACGTCCACACCGGACACCAGGTACTTGGCGAGGTCGATGTCGTAGTCCTCCAGGTAGACCACCGGGACGTCGTCGCGGAGCTGCTCGGCCGCCTGGTAGACGCGGCGGATCATCTGCTTGCCGCCGTCGTCGCGCGGATGGGCCTTCCCGGCGTACAGCACCTGCAGCTTCCCGGCCTTCCTGGCGAGCCGCTTGAGGCGCTCGATGTCGGAGAAGAGCATGTCGGCCCGCTTGTACTCCGTCGCGCGGCGGGCGAAGCCCAGGGTGAGCGCCTCCGGGTCGAGCTTCCGACCCGTGCACTGCTCAACCATCTCCAGCATCGACCGCTTGGCCGCCGCGTGGGCGTCGGCGATCTCCTGCAGCGGGATGCCGAGGGCGTAGCGCAGGTACTGGTTATCGTGCCGCCACTCCGGGATGTGCCGGTCAAACAGCTCGGCGAAGGGCTGTGAGGTCCACATGGCGACACAGGCCCCGTTGGTGATGGAGTCAACGGGGTAGTCGGGGAACATGTCGGCGGAGATCTCCCCATGCCGCAACGCCACGCCGTTGACATGCCTCGAGAAGCGCAGTGCGAGGTAGGTCATGTTGAGCATGGAGTCCCGCCTGACACCGATGTCGTCCAGAGTCCTGGCCCGTCTGGGTCCCAGGACTCGGGTCACCAGCTCCCAGGCGAACTTGTCGTGTCCCGCCGGGACCGGGGTGTGCGTGGTGAACACGCACTGGCGCCGCACCGCCTCGATATCCTCATCCGTGACGGTATCTGGCCCCCTCTCCCCCAGGCGGCGCTCCAGCAGTCCCAGCGCCAGCAGCGCCGAGTGCCCCTCGTTCATGTGGTAGATGAGGTTCCCGTCAAGGCCCAGGGCGTGGAGCATCTCCACGCCGCCGAGGCCCAGCAACGCCTCCTGGCACAGCCGGTAGCGCCGGTCGCCACCGTAAAGATCATCAGTCAGTGTCCGGTCCCACTCGCTGTTCTCGGGGAGGTCTGTGTCGAGGAACAGCACGTTAACATAATCGCCGAAGACGCCCCCGACCATGTAACGCCAGGCGCGCACGTGTACCGTGCGGCCCTCCAGCTCCACGGTCACGCGCTCTGGGACGGGAGTCAGGATCTCCTCGGGGCTCCAGCTCACGGGCGTCTCCGTCTGCTTGCCCTTGGAGTCCAGATGCTGCTCGAAGTAGCCGTTGCGGTACAGGAGCGTGACGGCGATCATGGGCATGCCCAGGTCGGCGGCCGCCCGCAGGGTGTCGCCGGCCAGCACCCCCAGGCCGCCGGCGTAGGTGGGGATGTTGGCGTTCAGACCGATCTCCATCGAGAAGTAGGCGATCGCCTCATCGCGATCACCCAACTCCCGGGCATTCTGCTCCCGGTCGATCAGGGGAAGTCTACTGCTCACGCGCTCTCCTCCTCAATGATCTTGCCCCCCCGCTCATCGGAACCTCAGCCACAGGGCTGTCGCCTGAGGCGGCAGCCCTCAGCTCTGCTCCATGTCGGCGGTGCGGCCGCCGATCAGCGGCGCCGCGATCTCACAATGTGGCGCAGGCCCCACAACCTATCTCCAGCCGCAGGCGCCCCTCTCAGTACCACCCGTACTCATCCAGGGCCTCAACCATGGCGAGGATGTTCTCGGCAGGCACGTCGGCCTGGATGTTGTGAACCGTGTTCATGACGTAGCCGCCGCCGGGCGCCAGATCGTCGATGCGGCGGCGCACCTCGTCCTTGACGTCCTGTGGCGATCCGCCGGGCAGCACCTGCTGGGTGTCGATCGCGCCCCAGAAGCTGATGCTGTCGCCGAAGCGCCGTTTCAGCTCGGCAGTATCGCCCATTCTATTAGCATTCACCTGCACGGGGTTGAGGATGTCGATGCCGGTCTCGATCACGTCGGGCAGCAGGTCGAAGACCGAGCCACAACTATGGAAGAACATCTTGACGTGGGGCGCGGCGCGCTTGACGGCCTCGTGATATCGCACATAGCAGGGCATCAGCAGCTCCCGGAACCACTCACGGCGTATCATCGGGCCCTCCTGCAGTCCCAGATCGTCGCCGTTGTAGAAGATGTCCACGTACGGCCCCACGCGGGCGAGCAGGGCCTCGGCGTACGCGACCTTTATCTGCGTGACCCGCTCCAGGATGGCCTCCGTCACGGCCGTGTTGACGATCAGGTTCATGTAGCCCTGGTCGTAGCCCTGCAGCCACAACGTCAGCTCCAGCATCCCGGAGCCGAAGCCACCCACGATAACGGGGTAGTCGCCGGACGTCTTGATCCTCCGACAGGCCTCCTCAATGGCGTGCAGGTCCATGCTCTCCAGCGGGTCCGGCCAGTCGTGCGCCTCGACCTCCGCGACGGTCTCAGCGCCGGAGAGCGGGTGCTCACACATGTCGTAGTACAGCCCCCCGTCCTTGGGCATTCGCCAGGTGATGCCCCAATCGTCGATGGCGTAGCGGTAGCCCTCGTCCTCCCTGGCGTCCTCGAGTTCCCGTCCTGGCAGCTCCAGCAGCGCAGACCGCGTGTCCACGCCCAGAGTCCGCAGGACCTGCTCATGGGGCATTGCAAGCTGCTGGATAGGGTCCAGCAGCGGCCGCGCCTCAAGGTCCGTCATGCCCATCGCCTGCAGCAGGGCATCATAGGCGATGCGGTGGATCCCCGTGACGAAGGTCGTCCCCTGGTCGTAGGGAACGCGGTCGGGCTCGGAGTGGCTCAGTGCGGCCAGGACGCGCTCACGCGAGGTCATGGTTCTCAGCCCGTTTCCTGCTCCCCGGGAGGTACTGCAGCGTGGAGATTGTACGTCCTCGCCTCCGCGCGGGTCAAGCCGAGCGGCCCAAGGTGCGTCCTGGGAAGGTCCGCTGCGGGGGCGGGGCGCCCCCCGCCCGCGCGTTTCACCGACACTTGGAGTTCGCACGCCGGGCGGCAGTTGCGTTGACGGCTCCGGGCAGGCGGCGGTATAATCACCGCTCCGAACACGGCACCTACTTCGCGCCACGGGCGACGTGCGAACGATGGCGGAGACATCCACGGCTCAGCAGCCGACCGGGGAGGGGCGCGCGGCGTCGCCCTGGACCTATGCGTTGCTGGTCACGGTCCCCCTCACGTGGGGATTCAACTTCATATCGCTGAAGGTGCTCAAGCAGGACTTCACCGTCATCGGCCTGCTCTCGGGCCGCTATGTGGTGATGGTCGCGGCGCTGCTGGTCACGCTCTGGGTGCTGGAGGGGGATCTGTCGATCCGGCGGGAGCACCTGCGCTACTTCGTGGGCTTCGCGCTGGTAACAGTGCTCATCTACCAGGTCTGCTTCGCCGCCGGCGTCTTCTACACCCTGGCGGCGGAGGGGGCGCTGCTGATCTCCACGGCGCCCATCTGGGCGATGCTCATCAATCGAGCGCTGGGCTGGGAGCGGCTGACGCTGCGGCAGACCATCGGCACGCTGCTGGGGTTCGCGGGGATCGCCGCGGTCATCCTGGGCGGGCTGGAGGCGCAGAAGGTGCCGGAGCATCACGCCTTCGGGCTGGCGATCATGACGCTGGCGGGAATCCTGTGGGCCAGCTACGCGGTGTTCTCCAGGCCGCTGTTGAGGCACTACTCGCCGCTGAAGGTCACCACCTGGGTGCACTTCATCGGGGCCTTCGGGCTCATCCCGTTGGGGGCCAGGGACGCGCTGGCGGTGGACTGGTGGCACCTGTCGCCGGTCACCTGGGCCTGCTTCTTTCACTTCTCCCTGCTGGCCGGAGTGTACGGCTTTGTGGTATGGTATCGGGGTGTGGCGGCAATCGGCTCATCGCGCACCGTGCTGTTCCAGTACTGCGTGCCTATCGTCGCCACGGTTCTGGCGTATCTGCTGCTGCAGGAGGTGCCCACGGTGGTACAGGTCGCGGGCATCGCAGTGACGCTGGTGGGCCTGAATCTGGCGGTGCGCAGGCGGCCGCGCCCGCGGCCGGAGGTCGGACCTCCAGGAGAGTGACATGAGATGAGGGCGCTTCTCTTCAGCGACGTGCACGGCGAAATGGAGGCCCTGCGGGAGCTGATGCGCGTGGCTCCCGAGACGGACTGCGACTTCGGGCTCTTCTGCGGCGACATCGTGAAGGGCCACGCCCGGGGGGATGAGTTCCTGGCGGCCAAGGAGGAGGGCCGGGAGCCGGACATGTGCAACGAGGCAATCCGCGAGGAGCGCGCGGAGGACTATGCGCTCTACGCGGAGTTTCACAACACGCTGCGGCCGTCGCCCTTTCCCATCTTCGGGGTGCCTGGGAACATGGACGCCCCCGAGGGCCGGTACCTCACCTGCTCGCTGGCGGGGGAGGGTGCGGACTCGCCGCTTGAGGTGGTGCACCGCTCGATCGCGCGCTGCGACGACTGGACGATCTGCGGGCTGGGGGGCGAGATCACGGACGCGGACCGCGAGGAGCTGCTGGTGCTGCAGTACCCGCGCTGGGAGGCGCTGCACCAGTTGCGCATCCTGGAGTTCGTCGAGGGCCCAACCATCATGGTCCTGCACACACCTCCCATCGCTGAGGTCGTGGACCGCGACAACGGCGGCCACAAGGGCTGCCAGGTGGTCAACGAGCTGATCCACACCTTCCGGCCGGAGCTGGCGGTCTGTGGCCACGCGCACGACGCCGCGGGGCACGAGATGGTGGCCTCAACGCACGTGGTCAACCCCGGGGCGCTCAAGAACGGCAACTACGCAGTCATTGACCTGGACTCCATGGAGGTCGAACTGGGGCGGCTGTGAGTTGAGGCGAAGCGCGCCGAGACAGGCCGATGGGGAGGATCGCCATGCGTTGGGCAGTGGCCGTTGGACTGGCACTCGCTGTGACGGTGACTGGATGGACAGATCAGGAGCCCTGGACGGAGGAGGCCGAGGCGGACCTCAATGGCGACGGGACCGTGGAGCAGATTCGACTCGAGCGCCTGGAACGGAGACTCGGGGCGTTCACCCTGCACGTGGACGGGGTGTCGATCACGGACAAGCTCACGGAGAACCTCGCCGGTCTGCGTGTCGTGGACATTGACGGGTGGGATGAGTACCGCGAGATCGAGGTCCACACGTACGGCCCCAGTGATGACCCGGCGGCATGGTACTTCTGGTACAACGGCACGGAGCTGCATCGCATGGGGAAGGTGGGGGGGTCTACCGCGATCGGGCCCGGGGGCTCCGTCTATGGGAGCGCCTGGATGGGATTCTGGAGCCGGACCAGCGTGTACCGGCTCAATCGCGAGACTCACCGGCTTGAGCAGCAGCCGCGGGACTTCCATCTGGTCGATCTGACCGTGGCCGTCCGCAGCGGCCATCCGATCTACCGCACGCGAAAGCTGGAGATGGCCGCGGGGCAGATGCAGCCGGGCTCCGAGGTCACGATCGTCGCCTGTGACTGCAGGGGCGACTACGGGGAGTGGCGCTACCTGGTAGTGCTGCCCGACGACACGACCGGCTGGCTGTCGGATGACCAGATCGTGCGGAATCTTGAGGTGTCACTCGCTGACTGACCTGGACTGAGACGACGGCGCGTGTGTGTGCCGATTGACCTGCGCCTCGCGCCCCTGGAGCATCAAGCAGAGCATGTCGAGCATCGACGAGGCGATTGAGGCCCTCAAGGCCGGGGGCTTCGTCGTCCTTGAGGACCACCCCCAGCGGGAGAACGAGGCGGACGTGCTGCTGGCGGCGGAGCACGCCACCGGGGAGCGCATCAACTTCATGGCCGCCCAGGTCCGCGGGCTGATCACGGTGGCGGTGGCCCAGGAGATCCTGCAGCGGCTACAGATCCCGGTCATCCAGCCACGCTACGCCCTTCCTAACGCCCCCCGGTTCGCCGAGCCGGTGGACGCGGTGGAGGGCACCACCACCGGGGCCTCGGCCTTCGACCGGGCGCTCACGCTGCGCCTGCTGGCGGATCCGGAGGCGCGGCCCGAGGACTTCTCGCGCCCGGGGCACATCTTCCCGCTGGCCGCCGCGCCCGGCGGCCTGGCGGCGCGCAGGGGGCACACCGAGGGCGCGGTGGCGCTGGCGCGGCTGGCGGGTCTGCGGCCGGTGGTGGCGATCTGCGAGCTGATGAACGCCGAGGGGCACATGGCCCGTGGCGACGAGGTGCGGCAGTTCGCCAGGCGGCACGGCATGCCCCTGATCAGCGTCGAGGAGCTGGCCCAGCGCACGGAGTAAAGAGCGGAGGCGCCGAGCATGGAGTTGCGGTTCGCGTACGGGCGCGGCGAGCAGACGGCGGAGGTCGCCGACGAGCGAGTCATCGAGCAGATCCGACTGCCCTCCCCGGAGGGGATCGAGGACATCGAGGCCGCGTTGGCGGATGCGCTGGACGACCCCATCGGCCCGCCGCTTGAGGAGATCGTGCGGCCAGGTGAGCGGGTGGCGCTGATGACGGTGGACTTCACCCGCCCGAACCCCTCGCCGATGCTCTGGCCGCTGGCCGAGCGCATCGAGGACCTGGGCGCCAGCTACGAGATCGTGATCGGCCTGGGCAACCACCGCGCAATGACTGACGCCGAGCTGGAGGATTTCATCGGCACCAGCGAGGTGCTGCAGCCGGACTCGCGCGGCGAGCAGTGGAGGCTGGGCGAGACCTCCCGCGGGACTCCGATCGAGGTCTCGCCGCTGATTCGCGACTTCGACCGGCGGATCGTCTGCGGCTTCATCGAGCCCAGCTACATCGCCGGCTTCTCCGGCGGCCGCAAGATGATCCTGCCCGGGGTCTCGTCCTACCAGTCCATCACCCACAACCACTTCCTGATCCTCACGGAGGGCCGGAAGCTGGGTGTGCTGGACGGCAACCCGGTACACGAGGACATGACGGAGGCGGCAGAGGCGGTGGGCGTGGACTTCATCTGCGACGCCGTGGTCAACCCCGATGACAGCATCGCGGCCATCGAGTGCGGCGACCTGGTGGAGGCCCACCGCCGCGGCGCCGAGCGCTCGCGGAGCATCTACGAGCACGCGGTGCAGCAGAGGGCGGACATCGTGATCTGCACCTCCGGCGGGTGGCCCTACGACATCGACATGGTGCAGGCCAAGAAGACGCTGGTGCCGGCGCTGGAGTGCGTGCGGGAGGGCGGAGCCGTCATCCTGGTGGGGGAGTGCGAGGACGACTGGGGCGGCGAGGAGCCCTTCCGGCGCCTGCTGGAGGGCGACGATCCCGCGGGTATCATCGCCGAGATGCGGCGGCTGGCCGAGGGCGACGTGGAGTGGGAGTGGGCGCCCTGCTCCACGGGCTTCCTCTTCTCCTCGGTGGTGCACGAACTCGGCGCGCAGCTCATCGTGGTCTCGGAGCTCTCGGAGGATATCGAGCCGACCTTCGCCGACCCCGCGCCCGATCTGCCCACCGCCCTGGCGATGGCCGAGGAGCGCCTCGGGCCGGAGGCGTCCATCATCGGCCTGCACGACGGGCGCCGCGTCATCTGTCGCTGACCCACGGTGGGAGACACCTCTCGGGGCCGGACGC
>JBNGDZ010000197.1:0-8231 GCA_049975765.1 Armatimonadota bacterium | reverse complement strand
GTTCTCTACGCCGCGATCCTGGTGCTGCCGCTGGTCGTCGCCGGGCTGACCGGCGACGCGGTGGAGGCGCCGTTCCTCCGACAGCTCGGCAAGAGCTTCGCCCTGGTCGCGATCACCATCCTCGCCCTGCAATCCGTGCTGGCCGGCCGCCTCAAGGCGGTCTGTGAGCAGTACGGGCTGGACATGGTGTTGCGCTTCCACAAGTCAATGGCGGTGCTGTCGCTGGTGCTTCTGCTCGCCCACCCGATCCTCCTTTCACTCAGCGCCGGAAGCTGGGATCTGATCACCTCACTCAACCTGCCCTGGTACATCATCTTCGGAAAGGTCGCTCTGCTGCTGCTCGTCATCCAGGGCGTCACGAGCATCTGGCAGCGCCGGCTTCTCGACTTCCAGACCTGGCGCGTACTGCACAATGTCGCGCCCGCCATCCTCGTGCTGGCCTTCGTGCATAGCTGGATGGCCGGCGGCGACCTGCAGGCCACTCCCATGCGCGCGCTGTGGGTGGTGCTCTTCGCGATAGCGGTAGTCGCCTATTCCGCGCACAAGTTCGTCGGCCCGATCTCCCGTAAGTCCAATCTCTGGACCGTGAAGTCCGTCTCTCAGGAGACCCACGACGTGTACACGCTGGAACTCGAGCCGCCCGCGGGGTCCGAGACGCTGCAGTACAACCCCGGCCAGTTCCAGTTCCTCACGCTCTACCGCGGCGACCGCTACGACGGGGAGGAGCATCCCTTCACGATCTCCTCCAGCCCCTCCTCCGGCCCCACACACACCTCCACCATCAAGCAGAGCGGGGACTTCACCGCCACCATCGGCGAGACCGAGCCCGGCGACAGGGCCATGATCCAGGCGCCCTTCGGACGCTTCAGCTACGCCATCAACGCCCCCGACGACCGCTATCTGTTCATCGCCGGGGGCATCGGCATCACGCCGCTGATGGCCATGCTGCGGCACATGCGTGACGAGGGCGCCGACTGCGAGGTCACGCTGCTTTTCGGCAACAAGACCGAGGATGACATCGTCTTCCGGAACGAGCTCGACGCCATCGAGGCCGGCGACGCACCCAACCTCTCCGTGGTGCACGTGCTCTCACAGGAGCAGTGGGACGGGGAGACGGGATACATCGGTCGTGATCTCATCTCCCGCCACGTCGGGGATGACCTCTCCGGCATGTCCATCTACCTGTGCGGCCCGGAGGCGATGATGGACACGCTGATCCCGGAGCTACTTGACATGAACGCCGATCAGGATCGCCTGTATGCCGAACGCTTCTGGCTCTGATGGGAGGCAGAACCATGCCCCATAGAGACCGAACGCTCGCAATGGTGGTCTCGCTGATGTGGGCCCTCGCCATCGCGGCCGCCCTGGTGAGTGCCGCGCTCCGCACCGGCCCCGGTGCGCGCGGCAACGGCCACGAGCACTCCGCGGCCAGCCCGCGGGCGGAGCTGGAGGCGGACTGGCCCCGTGCTGGTGGCGAGGTCGTATTCGTCGCCTACAGGACGTAAGACTGGCGAGGCACGCCAGGCTTCGCTACGGCCCAGTTGGACCGCGTATCCAGCCTAAGGGTAGCCGAACGTCGGATTAGTGCTTTCCCCTGATTGTGCCACGCAGTCCCGAGCGGTACCATGTTAACGCCGCCGGTGCCGAGGAATGCCACGCGGCGCACGACCGGTTCGGTTGAGAAGGAGGTTTGAGGATGGTGGGACACATGATGGGCGGCATTGGTACCGGGCTCTTGATGCTGCTGTGGTGGCTGATTGGCCTGGGCGTTCTGTTCTTTGTGATCTACGAGGCCGTGTACCTGGCGGTCCGGCGCGCACTGACTGAGGCCGGAACGCCGGCGCCTGCACAGCAGCAAAGGTCAGCGGCTCAGCCGCAACCGCCGAGCGAGAGCCAGGAGTAGCTTTCAGATGCGGCGCGATGACGTGTGTTGTGCGGATGTGACAGGACAGCTCTTGAGGAGGAGTGCGATCGTGAAGGTAACGAGGATCGCAGTGGTGGCCATTGCTGTGTCGATGTGCGCCTTGGTCTGGGCGCAGCCGCGCGGACAGCGAGGAGGCATGATGGGCCAACGTGGCCACATGGGCCCGCGTGGCGGTCACATGATGGGCCCGGGCGGCGGCTGGATGATGGGACCGCATGGGCGAATGATGATGGGGCCGCACATGATGGGTCCCATGAGCGAAAGCCAGAGCCGCGAGATCCCGGGCGGAACCGTGTGGATGGCCTATCGACCGACGCCGCCGACAGCGGGTCAGGTGCATTTCATGGTGTTCGTGGACGATGAGACCGGGCACCGGGATTTCGATGCCACGGTCAGTGCCTACCTGTGTCCGCAGGAGAGCGTTGACGCCGGCCGCGGCGTGCAGGTGATACCGATGGGCGGCGGGCACGCCATGGGCTACGTGGACGTGGAGGAGCCTGGGGAGTACGAGCTGGCGGTGCGTGTGCAGCGGCCGGATCGGGAGGACGCAACAGTCTACTTCCCCATGCAGATCCAGCAGGCCCCGGAGGGCCAGCAGTACGGCATGGGCCCGGGCGGTCGCATGGGGCCGCGGTACGGCCAACAGATGGGTCCGGGCATGATGGGCCCGCGGGGAGGCATGCGCGGCGGGCAGTGGATGATGGGTCCCATGAGCCAGATGATGGAGCGGTCTATTCCCCAGGGAGAGGTCGCGATGGCATACCGGCCGGCGCCGCTGACGCCGGGGCAGGCCATGTTCAGCTTCTTCGTCAGTGACCTCTCCGGACGGCGAGACCCATCCGCCACGCTCACGGCCTTCCTCTACCCACAGGGCAATCCCGAAGCCGGCCGCTCACTGCAGATGGCGGCCATGGGCGGGGGCCATGCCATGGGAACCACAACCGTGCCCTCCGCCGGCAGCTACGAGCTGGCGGTGCGGGTGAAGCGGCCGAACGTGGACGATGCGCTGGCCTACTTCCCGCTCCAGGTCCACGAGCAGTAGGTGCCGGGGAGGTAGAGGCTCAGGCTGAGGGCGTACGCTTCAGGGGCCGCAGTCCGGGACTGCGGCCCCTGCGGTGGTCACCGGGCCCTCTATGCCTTACTCCACGGTGTCACGGGATTCGGGCTGATTCCAGCACCAGCCGGGCTGGTGACCCGCGTCGGTCTGCCAGTGGTGCCCTCCGCGGAAGTTGTAGTGGGCACCGTGACCGAAGCGGTGCATGCCGTGGTGCCCATGCGTCATCCCGTGCTGAGCAGGGGCGTCAGTTGCGCACCAGCCCCAACCCGCGCCCGGGCCCATGGGGTTGGCCGAAGTCTGCGCGTACGCCACAATTCCAAGCCCCAGCAGCGCGACGACGGCTGCACCAATCAGAAGCTTCTTCACTCTCGCCACCTCCTGGCTCTCGTTTGCTTGCTCATCTCCTGAGACGAGCCCCAGGACGTGGTGTTCGATGCGACTTACAGATAACATGGCATTCTCGGCCCGCCGACGGCCGCTCGCACTGCCTATTGGATGTCCGCAGGCTGGCGCCAGGATATGGCCAAGAGGCAGGATAGCAGCCCTACCACACCCCGATCGCTTCCTGAACAGAACTATGGCGGGACGCGTCTATTAGAGGAAACCTTACAGTCATAGTCTGCATATGGGCGCGGGCTGGGGGAGCACTGGCGGGTGCAGGCGGGTCTTGTTTCGTGTCGGATCTTGCCCGCCGCCGTGGTCGTGAGATCCGGGCGTGATCAGCGTCGTGCGCGCAGCATCCCTCTGAAGGAGGTCGGGGCATGAAGGTGTTGGAGGTGACCTCGAAGGTACTATCACGGTGGCGGATGTGGCTGCCGGTCGTCGGCTGGGTGGCGGTGGCGGTCGTAGCCACCCAGGCGCTCCTGCACAGTGCCTTCATGGACATCCCCATGCCTGCGTACCACGTCGCGTCAGGCCTCATTCAAGCCATTCTGATTCTTGTCCCGGCTGCACTCTACGTCGTGTGGCGTCATGCCGCTGAGCGCGAGCGCGCCGCTCTTGCAGAACTACGGGAATCCGAGCAGTTGCGCGACGAACTGACCGCCATGCTGGTGCATGACCTCAAGAACCCGGTCATCACCGCCGCGATGGCCCTGGACGTTCTGCTTGAGGAGACCGAGGGACGGGAGTGTCTGCCTCCTCCCGAGCGCGAGATGATGGTCAGTGCGAGGCGCAACCTCCGTCGCCTCGAGGGCATGATTGGCGACGTGCTGTCCATCAATGCAGCGCAGGCGGGGCGTATGCAGCTCAGCACGGAGCCGACCGATCTGTGCCACCTTGTGAGTGAAGCGGTCGAAGACAGCAGCCGCCGCGCGACGAGGGAGGGTATCGAGCTCTCAGTGGGTGATCGGTGCAAGGCGCCATCGATTGAGATCGACCGCGAGCACATCCGGCGCGTGGTTGAGAACCTGATTGCCAACGCCATCGATCACACTTCATCGGGCGGCAGGATCGAGGTGTCCGTGTCACGGGGGGAGGACGGCACAGTCGTTTCCGTCACTGACACCGGCGACGGCATTGATGAGGAGTTGAGCCACGAGCTCTTTGAGGCTTATGCTCACAGCGGCCCTTCACGGCGCCAGAGTCGCTCTTCGGTGGGGCTTGGCCTGGCCTACTGCAAGCTGGCGGTCGAGGCCCACGGCGGGCACATCTGGGCCGAGAATGTGGATCATGGCGGCAGCCGATTCAGCTTCGCGCTGCCGGTCTAACGCCCGACACAGTCCCATTTGTGGCGTGGTTGAGGACGTCGACGCGCGGAACGGGGAGTGAGCCAGATGGCACAGGCGACCGCACGATTGGCGCTGACAGGCATCCGGTGCGCCGGATGCGCCGGTACCGTCCAGGGAGCCCTCTCGGCTCTATCCGGCGTCGGCGAGGTCAGCGTCAACGCTGCAGACGACACGGCGTCGGTCAGGTACGACCCGGAGCTTGTGGCGCCTCGGGAGCTGGTGGCGGCGGTGCAATCCGCCGGCTACGGGGCGGAGCTGGCCAGAGAGGGCCTCCGCAAGGTCCGACTGGCCGTGTCGGGCATCCACTGTGCGAGCTGCGTGCGCCGCGTCGAGCAGGCGATGGAGGCCGTTCCCGGCGTCCTCTCCGCCGCGGTCAACCTGTCCGACCAGAGTGCGGTGGTCGAGTACGACGCTCACGAGACCCAGCTGCAGGAGATCGTCGCCGCGGTGAGCCGCGCCGGCTACGAGGCCGCCGTCGTCGAGGAGAGCCAGTCCGATCAGCAGCGCGAGGAACGTGAGCGCGAGCTGCGCTGGCAGCGCTTCCTGCTTGCGTTCGGCATCGTCTTCGTGATCCCGATCCTCATCATCAGCGTCTGGCTGCGCGATCTGCCGGGCCGGCCCTACATCCTCTTCGCCCTTGCCACGCCCGTCCAGGTGCTGCTCGGCTGGCAGTACTACGTCGGCTCCGTGAGGTCGCTGCGGGCGGGCAGCGCGAGCATGGATGTGCTCATCGCCATGGGCTCAAGCGCCGCGTGGCTCTACTCCACCTGGTTCACGTTCTTCGCGGAGGGCAGTCTTTACTTCGACACCGCGGCCGTCATCCTGACGCTGATCACGCTGGGCCGCTACCTGGAGGCCCGGGCCCGCGGGCGAGCGTCGGACGCCATCCGGGCGCTGATGGAGCTTGCTCCGGACGAGGCCACGGTCATCCGCGACGGCGAGGAGGTCACGCTTCGCGCAAGCCAGGTTCAGGTCGGTGATCTGGTGCTTGTTCGCCCCGGCGAGCGGATTCCGGTTGACGGCGTGGTGCAGTCGGGACACTCCACCGTGGACGAGTCCATGATCACCGGCGAGAGTATCCCGGTGGAGAGGGCCGAGGGCGATGAGGTCATCGGCGGCACGGTCAACCTGGCGGGAAGCTTCCGCTTCGAGGCCACCGCCATCGGCAGCGAGAC
The DNA here is from genome assembly GCA_049975765.1 of Armatimonadota bacterium. Classification (GTDB taxonomy): domain Bacteria; phylum Armatimonadota; class Zipacnadia; order Zipacnadales; family UBA5352; genus JAYENL01. The sequence goes on along the minus strand of JBNGDZ010000197.1, from coordinate 2,345 downwards.
CGCCCTGCAGCAGATCATCCGACTGGTGCGCGAGGCGCAGGGGACGAAGCCCCCGATCCAGCGGATCGCGGACACGGTGTCGGCCTACTTCGTGCCCGCGGTCATCCTCATCGGGATCCTCACCTTCGCGGGCTGGATGCTGACGGGGCACGCCTTCGAGGGCGCGATGCTGGCGGCCGTCTCCGTTCTGGTGATTGCCTGTCCGTGCGCACTCGGCTTGGCCACGCCCACCGCCGTGATGGTCGGAACCGGAATCGGAGCCGAGCACGGCGTGCTGATCCGCCAGGCCGCGGCGCTGGAGGCGGTGGGCCGGCTCGATGTGGTGGTGTTCGACAAGACCGGGACATTGACCCGAGGAGAGCCCACGGTGACTGACCTAGTGTCCGTGGGCGATCTGTCTGAGGAGGAGTTGCTGGGACTGGCGGCAGCCGCCGAGAACCCGTCGGAGCATCCCCTCGGCCGGGCGATCGTGGGCGATGCTGTGCAACGCGGGATCGACATCCCAGAGGCCGCAGACTTCACGGCCATCGTGGGCAGAGGCGTTGAGGCGACCGTGGACGGACAGGCCGTGCTCATTGGCAGCGGACGACTGATGTCCGAACGTGACGTTGACACCTCTGCCGCCGAGCCGCCCCTGCGAGAGCTCGAAGAGCGCGGACGAACCGCCCTGCTCGTGGCGGTGGACGGTGAGGTCGCGGGGGTCATCGCGCTGGCGGATGTGGCGAAGAGCACTGCACGCGATGCCGTCCGGCGCCTGAAGGCTCTCGGCCTCGACATCTACCTGCTGACCGGCGACAACCGGAGGACGGCCCGGACGCTGGCCGGAGAGCTGGAGATCGACGAGGTGCTCGCGGAGGTGCTGCCAGAGCAGAAGGGTGATCGGATCAGCAGTCTACAGGCAGAGGGACATCAGGTGGCGATGGTCGGTGATGGCATCAACGATGCGCCGGCGCTGGCCCAGGCGGACGTCGGCATCGCCATCGGGACGGGCACCGACGTGGCCATGGAGGCGGGCGAGATCACGCTCGTCAGCGGTGACCCGGAGGGAGTGGTCCGGGCCGTGATCCTCAGCCGCCGGACGCTCGCGCATATCAAGCAGAACCTGTTCTTCTCGTTCATCTACAATACCGCGGCGATCCCGCTGGCGGTGGCGGGTCTGCTGAACCCAATGATCGCAGCCGCCGCCATGGCCGCCAGCAGCGTCTCGGTGGTCGGCAACTCCCTGCGCCTTCGGTGGTACGCCCCCCGCGTGCTTGACCGCATTGGCGCGCCTGAACCCCAGCCGCGCCCCACAGCGCAGTGGTCCTGAGCCGGAAGCGCGCGCGACCCAGAAAGCTCTCATCAGCGACCGTCAGCGCCCGGCTGGTCCACAACTTCCACGTCGATATACAGGCAGGTTAGCGGCGGAGCGTCGTGGATGTAGAGCAGCCTCCCGGGACTGACCTCGCGGATGGCGGTGTAGTTGAAGCCCGGCTCCAGCGTCACCACCCGGTGATGGCTCCAGGTCCGGCCGCCGTCGGTGCTGAAGGCGATGCAGCTTCCAGGCCTCCCGTAGCTGCAGGCCAGCACGCCGTTGCTCATCAGGAACACGTCCGGGTCCACACTGCCGAACTCCAGCACCCTCGGCTCGCTCCAGGTCTCTCCGCCGTCCTCCGACCACGCCTGGTGCAGCGGATGCATGGTAGCCTCTCGCAGCACGGCGGTCATCTCGGTGTCGCTGAGGAACTCAACACCCGCCTCAACGTAGTCTGGGATGGTCGACACGTACTCCCAGGTCCGCCCCCGATCCGTTGACCGCAGCAAGTGGGTCCCGGCCGGGTTAAAGGTCACGGCCAGGAGAGTGTCATTTTCCCGCCGGAAGATGTCGCGCCAGAAGGCGAGGAGAGGTGGGTGGGCGCCCCAGTCTGCCGCCAGCACCACGTCCGGGGTGTAGATGCGGCTCTCGTACATCTGGAAGCTCCGGGCATCGGGGTCGAACTGGTAGCTGAACCCCACATAGCTGCCGTAGCGTTGCAGGCGCTCGTACTCGTACTTCACCGTCGCCAGGGACGCCCCGAAGATGGAGCCGTCCGACATGCGGATCATCGGCTGGGGAGCGAAGGTCTTGTCCTGCAGGCCCTCGATCGGTGTCCAGGTCCTGCCCTCATCGGTGGACGTGAGCACGCCGTAGGGCTCAAAGTGGGCATCGGGGCCCTGGCCGACGCTGAGCATCAGCCTCCCCCCACCGACGTTGTAGAGGCTGGGCCGCGTCATGCGTGGCAGATCGCCACGGGGGATCTCCCACGGCTCGCTCATGGTGATCCGAAGCTCCGTCTCCACCTCACGCTCCACATGCGGCCTCACCC
>JBNGDZ010000196.1:0-8233 GCA_049975765.1 Armatimonadota bacterium | reverse complement strand
CCTCCAACTTCACTCCTACAAGCGACAACCGCGAGGTCGAAGAGCATCGCCCTCGCGGGACTCCGACCGGGCGCAGGCCCGCGCCTGAGCTTACTCCTCGTCGGCCGGCGGGCCTACCTCCCCGATGAACAGGAACGGCGAACGGATCTTGTAGAGCCACTCGCCGCCGGCGCCATAGAGTGTGTTGCCGCGCAGCCCGAAGAAGATCTCCACCACCGAGTGCGGCATCGGCTCCAGGAACTCATAGCGGTCCCGCTGCGTGTCATACAGCAGCACCGCGCCGCTGTGACCGTGGTCCTGGCCGTGGATCTCGGCCTCGCGCGCGCTCTGCACGTAGGGACCGAAGATCATGATGTAGCGGTCATCGTAGGCCAGGGCCGTTACGGCCCGGCCCGCGAAGGGCAGGTCGCGGATGCGCGTCCAGGCGCCCTCGTTGGTGTCGAACTTCCAGGCGTCATCGACGTTCTCACCCGGGTCGCGGTCCACCCGGTAGCCGCCGAAGGCATAGAGGTCCCCGCCGCAGGTGGTGGCGGCCAGGATCGTGGTGGGAGGGCCGGGCATCTCCGCGAACTCCTGCCACCCCGCATCCGGGTTCGCGGTGTTGAGAGAGTAGACCGCGTTATAGGTCTCGCTGAGGTCGCCGTTGGCGCCCCCGGTGCAGTAGATGGTCCTGCCGACCGCCCCGCCCATCATGAAGTTCGCCGGCAGGGGCAAACCCGGCCCCGGCGACCACTCGTACTGCACGCCCTCCTCGCCGCGCACCGGCGAGAGGATCAGGCCGTCCGCCACCGGCTCCATGTCCTGGTGGCAGCCGCCCATAACATACATGCGGTCGCCGATCACCACGCTGAAGGCGTAGGCCCGCTCAGCGGGCATATCCGGGCCCATCCGCCACTTGCCCTCGGCGATGTCGTAGATCTGCGTCCAGTTCACGAGACGCTTGCTGTCCATGGTATGCCAGAAGGTGCCGCCGGCCACGATCATGTCGTCGCCGATGATGCCGGTCATCCCACCCGCGTTGGCCTGCAGCATCTCCGGCCCGATCGACCAGTTGATCGACACCGGAGGCTCGGCATACGCCAGGCAGGCCGGCACAGTCGTCAAAGTCAGGATCGTCCTCAGAGTCCTCATTGACACACGCGCTCCTTCGTTTTCGTTGGTCGGCCTCAGGCGCTCGCTCAGTCCACCCGAAGCCTCGCCAGATAGATGCTGGTCCTCTCCTCGTGCGAGGAGTAGTAGCTCATCCACACCAGTTCATCGTGGTACACGAAGCCGGGGTAGCTGGTGTCGCCCCCCGACGGCAGGTCCAGGGCGTCGGTCAGCGTCCCCTGCTCGGGGTCCAACCACAGCACCGATGTGCGGACGGGATCGTCATAGAGCCGCCCGCCGACCAGAATGCGGCCGTCGGGGAGCCGGATCATATCCGGCCCGCCCAGCTTCACGCCCAGGTCCTGCCACTGCCACTGCTCGAAGGGTGGGCTCGCCGTGCCGAGCTGGGCCGTGGCCCCCTCGCCGTCCATGCGCAGCAGGCACAGCGCCGTGTCATCGTCCAGGAACAGCAGGCTGGTCTCGTTGGGGTAGCCCCGGTCGTAGGCTCTCGGGGCCACCGTCTCGAACACGCGTCCGCAGCGGCTGCGATAGAGGGTGACGAAGCGATCCTCCCCGCATCCGTAGCCCATGCCCCAGCCCATGCCGTTGTGCCACGTCACGCGCCACAGCCACGCATCCTCGTCGGCGATCTCCCATGGGCCGTGCCACTGCTGACCGTCGTCGGAGAACCACGACATGCTGGTCAGCGGGCCGCGGTCGTCCTGGCGCCAGTCCCTGCAGCCCCCCAGCAGCATCAGAACCCCATCGGGCGTGACCGAGAGCTTCGGATCGCGCAGATCGAAGCCCTCAAGCTCGACCAGCGCCGCCGAGTCCCAGCTCTCGCCGTCCTCAGACATGATGACCCGCAGGTTGCCCCAGTCGGAGACATGGTCACCACCCTCGCGGAAGGTGCACCACCAGCGGCCCTGGTAGCGCGTGAGGTCCGTGAAGGCGTTGTGGGGCGCCTCGTCCCAGATTCGGTCCACCGACACAAGCTCGATGCCCCCGTCTGGTCCGGCCATGGCGAAGCCTCCCGTGGTACGTGCCGTGCTGCGTAGTGGATCGCGGGCCTCCTGTTCGCCACGCCGCCATCGGAGTCCTCGTCAACGAGGAATCTCATCCCCGGGAAGCCGCTGTGGGCCTCTGCACACGCCAGAGTCGGGGCGCGCCTGGACGCCGTGGCGGTACCGAAGGAGGAGAAGCGGTGACGCGCGGCGCATATGAGTGCGACGGTCACGCGCCGCACGTGCGGGCTAAAGGCGTGCCGGCGATGCGGCGTCGAGGATGGGACTCTGTCCGAAAGAGCTACTTCCCCCGGAGGCTGAGGAAGAATGGACGCAGAGGTAGTGCAGCTTGCGACGCATCCCCTCTGGTCAGCGACCCCCACGCCGCTGACCGAGGACATGGATATCGATGTTGAGGCCGCGCGGCGGCTGGTTGACCACCACCTGAAGCTGGGCGTCACGGGTCTGTTCCTGCTCGGCACCTGCGGCGAGGGCCCGTGGCTACCCAGGCGCCTGCACCGGGACTTCGTGCGCGAGGTGTGTACCTACAACGACGGGCGGCTGACTATCGGCGTGCAGGTGACCGACAACTCCGCGCCGCGCGTCATCGAGAACGCGGAGATGGCAGCGGAGGAGGGCGCGGACATCGCTGTCATGGCCGCTCCCTTCAAGGTCTTCAGGCCCACGCCTGAGAGCCTGCGCGAGCTGTACCTGGAGGCGATCGAGGGCAGCCCCCTGCCCATGGGCATCTACGACCGGGGCGAGCACGACATGATAGAGATCCCCGGCGACGTCATCACCACTGCTCTCGCCCAGAAGAAGGTCGTCATCCTCAAGGACAGCTCCGGGGACCCCGCGCGCCGCGAGGCGGCTTTGCAGGTGCGCGAGGGGCGACCCGAGCTGCGCATCATGACCGGCGACGAGTTCGACTGCGTCACCTACCTGGACGCCGGCTACGACGGCCTCACGCTCGGTGGCGGTATCTTCAACGGCTTCATCGCCAGGCAGATCATCGAGGCCGTCAACGAGGGTGACATCGATCGCGCCAACGAACTGCAGGAGCAGATGAATGAGCTGATGTGGGACGTCTACGGCGGCAGGGAGATCACGTGCTGGCTGCGGGGCCTCAAGCACCTGCTGGTGCGAATGGGCATCTTCAGCACCGATAACCTCCTGCTGGACTACGACCTGACACCGGAGTGCGAGGAGCGGATCGAGCGCGCGCTTGAGGAGAAGCGCGATCTGCTCTTCCCCTGGGAGAGCGGGGTCGCATAAGGCCCTGGGGTTCCTGCCGACAGAGGCCGTCGGCGGCCCGGTGAACTCACTTCCTGATGATACCCGAGGAGGATGCGTGTGCGTGCACTCACAGCACTGCTGACCGTAGCGATTGCCGCAGGCTCAGCCGCGGCCCAACAGACGATCCCGTTCTCGGGCGACGAGTTGCCTGAAAGCGCCATCGACACCAGCGGCTACTGGGTGTGCGAGGATGGGGTGCTTCGCCAGACGGACACCTCCGCGCACCCGGCGCTGATCTTCTTCCCCGAGCACGTCTTCAGCGACTTCGAGATGCAGGTCGAGTTCAGGATCAGCCCCACGAGCACCTCGATCCGCGCCCCGGACCTGCTCTTCCGGGCTCGGGACACCGCCAACTTCTACTACTTCCACATCGACACCACCAACGAGATGGTTGCCTTCGCGCGGTCGAAGGACGGCGAGTTCTGGACGGAGGCAAACCGGGCCCGCGACAACCCCGTCTCCCTGGGCGAGTGGCACCACGCACGGGTGGTCGGCGAGGGCGATACCTTCACCATCTGGATCGACGGTGAGCAAAAGCACAGCGTCTCGCACTCGGCGCTGGAGGCTGGATGCCTGGGCCTGGGGACCGCCAGCGCAGAGGTGGCCTATCGCAACCTGACCGTCAGCGGGACGCCGGCGACGCTCCCCGAGGAGTTCGGCCGCGGGCCCGCCAGGCAGGTGCGGCCGGCGCGGCACAGAGGCCCCGGCCAGCCCGCGTTCTCTCCCTCGCTCGCCCGGCTCGATGACCGCCTGCTGCTGGCCTACTGCACGGCCGTGGACGAGGGGGAGGGCACCGCGGGCGGCGGCGAGATCATGCTTATCGAGTCCATCGATGATGGGCGCAACTGGAGCGAGCCGCGGGCCATCGTGGAGTCCGGGGCCAGGGAGCCGTCGCTCTCGGTCCTGCCCGGCGGCCGGCTGCTGCTGGCCTATCAGGACGCCGCCGGCGACGTGAAGCTGCTGGCGTCCGAGGACTCCGGCACCAGCTTCAGCCCTGCCGGGACGCTCTCGCTGCCGGACGCCACGTTGCGCTGCCGGCAGGCCGCCATCGTCGATCGCGAGGATCACATCCTGCTCCCCCTGGTGGCCTCGCGGGAGGACGGGGCCGGGGTGCTGGTGGCGCGCTCGGATGATGCCAGTGACTGGGAGCTCGGCGGCGTCCGCTGGCGGCAGGCGGAGGAGGCCGGCACGGTCGCGCGTGGCTCTGACGGCGATCTCCTGCTCGTGACGGGTCCGGAGATGGACCTCTACCGATCCGATGACGGCGGCGAGACCTGGCGCCGCACCCGGCGGTATCTCGGACCCGGCCACGATCCGGTCTTCTTCCGCGCCGCGGACGGGACTCTCCTGCTCGCCTACCGCAAGGAGCCCATCGGCCTGCACGTGATGCGCTGCCTCGATGACACACAGGAACTGTGGCAGGGGCCCATCATCGTCGGCCACAACGTGGCGCCGGGCGGCATCGGGATGGCCGACCTCCAGGATGACCGCGTGGCCGTCGCCTACACCAGCAGCGGCCCGAGCGCCGTCACCTGCGGCGTCGCCGAGCTGGACCATCCGCAGATCATGCCCGGCTTCTTCGGGGCACGGTCGCAGTGGCCCGAGGCCCGTGAGGGCATCGTGGCACCCACCTGGGACGGCAACCCGCGTAACGGCGAGGGGTCGATCGCGCGGCTCAACGACGGCAGCTTCCTGCTGTCGTACACGCGCTTTTACAGTGGTGGCTCTGACCACTCCGCCGCGGACATCTCGGGGATGCGGTCTTACGACGGCGGCAGGACCTGGGAGGGGCCCTTCCAGATGCACCCCAATGACGGCGGGTGCACCGTGATGTCGGTCTCCCTCCTGCGCCTGCAGTCGGGGAGGCTGATGTGGGGCTACCTGCGCAAGGATACGCAGACGAGCCTGTGCCGCATGTTCGTGCGCACCTCCTCGGACGAGGGGGAGAGCTGGTCGCCGGAGGTCTGCGCCACGCCGCAGCCGGCCTACCACGTGGTCAACAACGACCGCATCAAGCAGCTCTCCAGCGGCAGACTGCTGGTGCCCGCGGCGGTCATCGATGACTGGGCCGGGGGCTTCAACGAGATGGGCCTGCAGGTGTTCTACTCCGACGACGAGGGCGAGACCTGGCAGACCAGCGGCCAGGTCCTGCACCTGGAGCGCAGCGCCCAGGAGCCGGCAGTCATCGAGCTTGAGGACGGGCGGGTGCTGATGATCTGCCGGACACACCTGGGCCGGATCTACCAGTGCCACTCCAGCGACGGCGGCGAGACCTTCACGGAGCTGGAGCCGACCGAGGTCATCGCTCCCTGCTCGCCCTGCAGCATCCGCCGCATCCCCAGCACCGGGGACCTGCTGCTGATCTTCAGCGACAGCGACACCTCGGCCCGCGTGCCGCACGCGTCGATGATCTCCCGCGACGAGGGCCGCACCTGGGAGAACCTGCGCCACATCGAACCCACCGGCCGGAGCTACTGCTACACCAGCATCTGCTTCTGGGACGAGATGAGCATCCTCTCCTACTACGACTTCAGCGGGCCGGGCAGCGGCCTGAAGGTCAGGAGGCTGCCGCAGAGCTGGTACTACGGGCCGCAGGTGAGCCCCGAGGAGAGCGTGAACGTGCGCCACATGATGGGGCTGGATCAGTGACAATGGTCCTTGCGCGACCGGCTCTGATGGTGATGACAGGCGCAAAGCGATGGCTTGTGTTTGGGATGGTGCTGCTGAGCATGAGCGTCTCGGCCCAGGTCCAGACCACCGAGGACTACATCGTGCCGGAGGGGGACGGCGGCTACTTCAACCCCAGCACCGTCTACGCCACCGACGAGGATGCCGCCGGGTTCGGCGACCTGGTGCAGGTCGTCAGCGTGATGGACGTCAGCGACAGCTTCACGGCGATCCTCATTCGGCGCTCGAGCGACAACGGGGAGACCTGGACGGGATTCGAACCGCTGGAGGAGATGTACCGGGAGGGCGATGACTACATCAAGTTCGGCACGGGGTCACTGTTCGCCGACCCCGGCAACGGCCGGATGGTGTTCTTCGCCCAGGAGCTGTGCTACGAGAACAACAGCCTGGCCTCCACCTGGCGGAAGCGCCGGATCGTCTATCGCATCTCCGCCGATAACGGCCTGACGTGGAGCGATCGCCACCAGCTCATCCAGGACGGTCGAGACAGTCAGGGACGGCCCTTCGATGAGCAGCACTGGATGGAGGGCGCGGTCTACGGCCGGAACATGGCCTGCACCATCGCCAGCAGAGCCATCAGGGTCCGGGGCGAGGGGCCGAACCAGGGCAGGATACTGCTGCCCTTCCAGATCCAGCAGGTCGACGAGAGCGGCGAGCTGTACATGCCCACCGGCGGGGGCTACATGTACAGCGGCTGCCTCATCGGCGAGTGGAACGAGGACCTGACCGATCTGCGCTGGGACTGCAGCAACCATGTCGGCGTCTCCCCGAAGGTGTCCTCTCGCGGCGTCTTCGAGCCGTCGGTCGCGGAGCTGCCCGACGGCAGGATCGTCATGGTCATGCGCGGGAGCAACGCCGGCCTGCAGGGCGTGCGGGGCGTGAAGTTCCAGAGCATCTCCCGCGACCAGGGCACGACCTGGTCGCGGCCCGTCCCCCTGCTCTTCGACGACCTCTCGCCTGTGCCATCAAGCTCGTCGCTATCGCTGCTGATCCGGGTCAGCGATGGGAGGGTCTTCTACTGCGGCGTCATCGCCGAGGAGGAGCCGTCGGGCAACTGGCCGCGCTACCCGGTGGTGGTGGCCGAGCTGGACCCGGAGACGGCTCTGGTGCGCAGGGGGGCGGTCAGGCAGGTGGTGGACCGGCATGGGGAGGATCCGAAGGGCGCGCAGTACGTCAACCACTGGGTCTACGAGGATCCCATCCGCAACGCCCTGGTCGTGCTCACGCCCCACTACAGGGGCAGCATGAAGGTCGTGGTCGATCGGCACATCGTGCCGCTGAGCGAGTAGCGCAACAGATCGGATGAGCGGTGCAGAGGTGATAGCGACGTGAGCGGTCGAGAGATCGGACGACGGGACTTTCTGCGAGCGACAGCGATGGCGGGCGCCGGAGTGCTGGGTGCGTCGCTGGGCACCTGGAGCTCGGCGCCTGCGGCGAGGAGCGGGCGAAGCATGATGACGCCAGACGAGGTGCGCCATCACCTGACGGGGCCGGTGACGTCGATCTTTATGCCCTTCACCCGGGACGGGGCGATCGATGAGCGGAGCCTGCGGGGGATGATCGACCGGGACATCCAGAACGGGAGCCGGAGCATCATCCTCACCGCCGGCGACAGCATGTTCAACATCCTGACCGATGACGAGGCCGACCGGGTCACGCGCATCACGGTGGAGCAGACCGCCGGCCGGGCGATGGTGGTGGCGGCGGACAAGAGCTGGTGGCTGGGCCGGGAGATCGAGTGGGCCCGGCGCGTGCGGGAGATCGGTGCGGACATGCTGATGGCCCGGCCGCCCGGCGGCATCGTGGAGCCGGAGGCGTTCGTGGAGTACTACCGCGGGGTCGCCCGCCACATCCCGGTGATGGTGGTCACGAACGTCTTCGATCGAGACGAGATGGACTTCAACCGCCGGACCATCGAGATGGTGCGCGACCGCGTGGACGGCGTCATGGCCATGAAGGACGACCTTATCGGGGACTTCATCACCCAGGTCGCGCCGCTGGTGCACGGCGAGTGGGCCGTGATGTCAGGCGGGCAGATGAAGAACCATCTCTTCACACTCCCGTATGGCTGCGACGGCTTCATGGACGTCTTCCGGATGCTCAACCCCGACATCTCCGACCGGTACTGGGCCGCCATCCAGGCCGAGGATCTGGAC
>JBNGDZ010000195.1:1920-8268 GCA_049975765.1 Armatimonadota bacterium | reverse complement strand
CGTCCGTATACGCCTCCCGCCAGCGGCCGAGGAGCTGCTCGGCCGAAGGCGGGCTCTCCAGCAGCTCACCCAGACGCTCCCGGTCGCTGACCATGGCGCGCAGCTTCCCGGCCGCCTCCGTCAGCGTCCACCGGGCCACGATGCGCTCGGCGGTGGCCTCGCCGTCGTGGAGGCGTTGCAGAAGCGTGTCGCGGACGACATCGCGCAGCAGGAAGTGCTGCTGGGTCTCGTCGAGCTGCCGGAAGCGGGGATCCACGCCGGCCTGGACCGCGCTCTCGCGCAGCAGGCGGGCGCAGAGCGCGTGGATCGTGCCGATGGGCGCGACGGCCATCTCCCGGGCGGCCCGCTCCCACAGCTCGCGGTTCTCGGGGTCCTCCGCGATGTTCTCGCGGCACTTCGTGCGCACGCGCTCACGCAGCTCGGCCGCTGCCTTCTCGGTGAAGGTGACCGCCACGATCTCCCCCACACGCGCGCCGGAGGCCAGAATGTTGGTGTAGCGCTGCACCATCTGATAGGTCTTGCCGCAGCCGGCGCCGCTGGTCATCAGGAAGCTGCGCGAGAGGTCGGCGACTGCCTCCTCGATGCTCCCGTAGCGATCCTCGGCGCGCTCAGTCATTCCTCTCGCCCCCCTTCCGCCTGAAGCGATACTCACTCCAGCGGCAGATGCCGTCGAAGTCGCAGTAGGTGCATCTGTCGGCGGGCCCCGGCGCGAAGTCACCAGAGCGAATGCGGGCGGCGTGCTCCAGGGCGTTGGCGCAGGCGGTCTGGATGTACTCCTCGATCTTCGCAGCCGGCGGGCTGCCTCGGCCCAGCTTCACGGGACGCCTGACGCGATAGTAGCCCCAGTGCGCGCAGACGGCCTGTTCATCGTCCAGCACGCTGGAGCGGACGGCCAGGGCGTAGACGGGAAGCTGGAAGTCGCGACCGTCATCGATGCGGTTGAAGGACGGGCCCTCGGAGCTCTTGTAGTCGTAGACCGCGAAGGCCGGATGCCCCTCGACAGGCTCCATGCGGTCCACGCGATCGATGCGCCCCCGCAGGCGGACGGCCTCGTCGCCGTCGCCGATGACCACCGGCTGGAAGCGCCCGAAGCCATAGCGCTACTCGAGCCAGGTGGCGGTGTGCCCCTGGGACTGGATCTGCGAGACCTCGTGGTCGAGCCACAGACGCATGTCCCGGTGCATCTCGCGGCGGGAGATGTCGAAGACCGCGCGGTCGCCGACCAGTCCGTCCCGGATGGCGTCCTCGAAGGCCCAGTCCACCACCTCGGCCATGACCTCCCGGGCCGCCGGCAGGTCATGCTCGTCGATGCGCCCGTCCTCGCGCCGCCCCCGCCAGCGCCGGAAGAACTCCGCCAGGCAGCGGTGGCGGAGGCTGCCCAGCAGCAGGGCGTCCACGTCCTCGGTGGGATCCTCCAGCCTCTCCAGACCCAGGACGCGGCCGGCGAAGAACTGGAAGGGGCAGGTCCCGTACTCGCCGAGCGCTCCGGCGCTGAACAGGTGCTCGGGGCCAAGCTCCGAGGCGATGTGCGCCACCGTAGCCCCGTCGGTGAGCTTCGCATCGTACTCGTCGATCGGACCGCACTCGCGGCGGTCCTCGACCGCCACCGCACCGGACAGCGCCCGCATGAGGTCGCCCTGACAGGCGCCCAGAGAGGGCAGGAGCTGGCGCGCCTGGCCCTCCCGGCCGGTGCGGGCGGTGGGGTCGGGGCTGTAGAGCTCCAGCAGCGCCCGGTCGAGCAGCTCGCGGACGCTGATGGCGTCGGGGAAGCGCGGGATCGTCTCCGCCAGGCCGTAGGGCTCGGGCTCGCTCTCATCGACGAAGCAGCGACGGATCTCGTCGAGGTAGTAGGACGCCAGCACCTCATGGCCCTCGGCATCGGTGGTGGGGTAGCTGAGCGTGAGGCGTTCGCGCACGGACGTGACCACGGAGTAGAAGGTGAGCATGTCGCGCCACTGCTGATCGCGCTTCGGGTCGAGGGGCACACCGGCCCGGCGCAGCTCGCGCCGCTCCCGGTCGCTGTAGAGCGGGTCCTCCCGCCACGCACGCGGGAACTGGTGCTCGGTGAGCCCGAGGATGAAGACGTAATCGAAGTCGAGTTGGCGGGCCTGCTGCATGTCGATGGCCAGGACCGCCTCGGCCGGACCGCCGATAAGAGGGTAGCTCACCCGCCCGGACATGCGCAGGACGTCCTCGTAGAACTGCCGCACTGAGGTTTCGCCGGCGGCGCCGAGCTGCTCGGCGGCCGCCCACATCTGCCGCAGGCCCTCGCAGAGGGCGTCGAAGGCCAGGATGTTCTCGCCCTCCGCCCGGCAGTCCGGGGTCTGCTGACCGACCCTGTCCCGCAGGCCGATGGCGTCGATGACGCCCACCAGTGCCTCGACCGCCTGGCGCAGGGTGGACGCCTGCTCCAGCGGAGCCAGTCGCTCGAAGAGGGTGCCGAGCGCGCCCTGCGCGCCCTCCACGGCCCGCATCTCTCGCTCCAGGCGCGCCTCTGAGCCGGCGAACCACTGGGCCTCGTCGTCGCGCTCGCCGCGGGTGCGCAGGTCACGCTCACGGCGGAGGCGGCGGGCGTAGGTGGCCAGCCGCTCGACCCACTCCTCCCGCCCCCGTCCCCCGATGATGGTGGCCGCCCGGCAGACGCGCTCGATCTCATCGGGCTCCGGCGCGTCCTCGCCCAGGAACGCGCGATCGAGGAAGTCGGACTTGATTAGGCGCAGCACGTCGGAGGCCCGGTAGCGCTCGGCGGGGACCCGGAGCACGTCCAGGACCGCCTGGACCGGGGGCCGGGAGCCCGCCGGCGCCTGCGACCGCAGCCGCAGCGGGACGCCCGCCTCCTCGAAGACCTCCATGAGCGCCCCCGCGTAGCCCTCAAGGTCGCCGGCGATCACCGCGACGCGGGAGGGCTCGACGCCCTCGCACAGGAGCTTCTTGACGCGGACGGCGGCCTGGTGGGCCTCGATGCGCCGGCCCGAGGCCTCGAACAGCGCCAGGGCGTCGCCGGGGCCCTCCAGCGGCTCGACCCGGCCTTCCAGGAAGAGCCGCTCGCCCATGCGCGGCAGAACGCCGTCAGGCCGGGGAAGCCGGGTATGCTCGATGGGGAGCATTCCGCCCTCGGCGAGGTCCCCGAGGTGCTCCTGGAGGCGGTCGAGGGTGCGCCGCGGCAGGCGGAACAGCTCCGGCCGCCGCTGGGGATCCGGCTCCGCGCTGAGTGTGATGATGAGTCGCTGCGCGCCTTCGGCCAGGGCCCGCAGGACCTGGAGCTGCGTGGTGGTGAAGTCGGCGAAGCCATCGACGAGAATGACGCGGACGTCCTCGAAGGGCCGCCGGCGGGGCTCCCGGCCATCCTCGCCGCGCAGCACGTTGCGGGCGCGCCAGAAGCGCCCGGCATCGTCGTAGAGGCCGCGCTCCTGCAGCCGGGCCTGGTAGGCCTGGTAGATCTCGGCAAGCTCCCGGCTGCGCCGATCGTTGAGGCAGCTGCGCTCGATCCCGGAGCGGAAGGCGGCCGGGTCCACGGCGGCCCGCTTGAGCTCCTCGATGAGCTCGCAGAGGGTGTCCACGAAGCCGGGATAGCCGCACATGGGGGCGAGGGCCGGGAGGCGCTCGGAGTCGCACAGCTCGCGCACGATGGAGCGCATCAGCAGCGTCTGCTGCCAGTCCGTGAGCCGGGCGACCTGCTCGTGGTTGGCCTCCAGGATGACCTCGGCCAGGCCCCGGAAGTCGTAGATGCGGGCATCGAGCAGCCCCCCGACTGCGCCCCCCTCTACCAGTCGGCGGCGCACGCGCTCGCAGGCAAGGCGCGTGGGGAGCAGCAGCAAGGCGGCGTCCTCGCCGTGCGCCCGGATGGTGGCGACGTACTCGTCCAGCACCAGGTCGGTCTTGCCCGATCCGGCGGGTCCGCAGAGGATCATCGGGGATGTCCGCTCCCCCCTCATGCCCGGCAGCGTCAGTTCGACCTCAGCCCACCTCCACGCGCGTGACGCGCAGCTCGTGGGAGCCGTCCTCGCGCGTCCACTCGTAGTAGTAGTACAGCGCATCGCCGAGCGGCACGACCTCCACGTATCGGATGCAGCCGTGGGGCGAGGTGACGAAGGGGGCGGCGCGGGTCACGCGCTCCCAGCCTCGCAGGTCGTAGGAGACACACAGGCCGGCCTTCTCCTCGTAGTTCTCCTCCACCGAGGCGCTGCCGTCGTAGAAGCCGATGAACACCGACGCGCGGTGCAGGATGGAGCCGATGCGGGTGCAGTAGCTGTCCCAGCCCTCGTCGGGCGGGGAGAGGATGTCGCCCTGCCAGTGCCAGTTGAGGCCGCAGCCGGAGGTGGCCAGGCCGGTGTGGGACTTGACGATGCCGGTGTTGTAGACGTCCCCGGTCCCGTGCTTCTGCTCCTCCGTGGCGACGGGCTCCGCCTTCGGCGCGTAGGAGACGATCATGTAGTACATGGGCCCGATGCGGTAGACCACAGGGTCCTTGATGCCCTCCAGGCCCAGCTCCTGCGGCACGAACATCTTCGTGCGGTCGGCGGGGTCGAAGGCGTCCGGGGCGTCGGCCTCCATGCAGTCGATTCGCCACATGTTCGTCTCGGGATCGACGTATGAGATATACAGCCGCCAGGAGCCGTCGGGGGCTCGGAAGATGCAGGACTTCTCGACGGAGGGGCTGTCCAGGTCCTCCTTGCCGATCTGCCAGATGTCCTCGAAGCTGATGCCGTCCTCGCTGGCGGCGATGCGACAGCCGACGCCGCGCCCCAGCTCCCGGGGCTTGCGGACGCGATAGTAGAGGTAGAACCTGCTGCTCTCGTCGTCATACAGCGCGCTGGGGGCGCCCGCCCACCAGCCGGGGCCGGCCTCCAGCGGCTCGCGGACCGTCACACCGTCCTCAGGGCCGAAGACAGGGATCTGTGCGAGGTACCTGGCACCTGCGTTCTGCCACCGGGGAATCGCCATCGCAGCGACCTCCTGCAAGCCGCCCGCCACAGGGGGCCCGCGCGGGCGGTGATCTGTTCGCTGAATCTATGCACGAACAGCCTTCCACGGTCCGGCGCCGAAGACCTCCCGCCGGCGGCTCGGTATCGACACCCGCCGGGCGCGACCACGCTCGCGGCCGGTCGCTCTCGGGCCACGGGGGCTGCCGGGCGTCGTCCGGCGGTCGGAAACCACGCGAACGTCGTCATCTGCAATAGGGAGACACGCAGGAGAAGGGTTCCTGACCGGGGAGGGGGAATGACCATGTGCGGAACCCACGCCTCAGCCAGTGCTGGATGTGATCGGCGGTGCGAGCGTCCGAGATCGGGGAGTTCGTTGACGGCCTGGTGCCAGAGCAGCCGCTGGGCGGGGACGAGGGCTTTCGCTGGGGCGACCCGGAGGTGGAGGTCTCCGGTGTGCTGGTGGCCTTCATGCCCACCGTGGAGGCCATTGAGCGTTGCGCCGCCGAGGGCTGCAACCTGCTGGTGGCGCACGAGCTGCTGCACATGCCCTACCCCTGGCGGGGACAGGGCCTGGAGCGGCATCTGACCTGGCGCGTCAACCGCAGGCGCATCGGGCTGCTTGCGAGGCACGGCATCACGCTGTTCAGGGCCCACGGCACGCTGGATCGCTTCTGCGTGCTGGAGGACTTCGCGACCCTCCTGGGGCTGACGGAGCCGGTCTACGATGACGGCCGCGTCAGGATCCACGAGATCGAGCGCGTGCCCCTGGGCGAGCTGGTGGAGCGGGTGAAGGCGTCCACCGGCCTGGATGCTGTCAGGGTGTCGGGGGAGCTGGAGACTCCGGTGTCGCGAGTGGGGCTGCCGTGGGGGGGAACCGGCCTGAGCGTGAACGCATCGTTTATCAATAGCGTCATCGAGCACCACCCGGACGTGCTCATCGCCGGGGAGTCCGACGAGTACGCCATGCGGATGATCCGCGACTGCGATGTGACGCTGATCGAGACCGGACACGCGGTGAGTGAGGAGCCGGGACTGGAGCACTTCGCCCGCCATCTGGCCGAGAGCTTCCCGGAGGTGCGGGTGGTGTTTCACCGAAGCGAGCCAGGGTGGCGGGTCGTCTGAGGCTTTCTCCCCGGGGAGGGAGGAGAGGGCCCGCGGGGCAGGAATACCAGTAGTCTACTCAGGAGGCCTGAGCAGGGGGGCGCACTCCCGCGGCCATGCGCAGCCGGTCAGCGTGCCGGGGCGTATGCTGGTGGGTGCAGCAAAGCGGCGCAAGGCGGAAGAGAAGCGAGGAGTTGAACGCATTGGACGAAGGGACTCGCCAACAGGTGACCTGGACGATCATCCTGGCGGTGGTGCTCTCGGTGGTGGTGTTGGCCGCCTACCGGCGCGCGGAGGTGGACATGCTGCTCGCGGACATCTC
>JBNGDZ010000195.1:0-1910 GCA_049975765.1 Armatimonadota bacterium | reverse complement strand
CGCCCGCGGAGCGCATGGACGCCGTCAGACGCCTTGTGCACAAGCAGAAGCTGATGGAGGCGCTGGAGGACGAGCCGCGGTGGGTCCAGGACCGGGCCGTCTCGGCCGCCACACTCATCGGCACCGAGGAGACGATGTTCCAGCTTGTCGCCGCGAAGAGCGTGGTGGACGCGCCGGTCCAGGCGGAGATCGACACCTATCTGACGCACGTGGGGGCGTCGGCGATCGGGCCGCTGGTGATGGCGCTGCAGGACAAGGACGCCGCCGTCAGGGGTGGGGCCGGAGGCCCGCTCAAGACCATCGGGGCTCCCGCAGTAGCATCGCTGATGCCGCTGATTGACGTCTACGACGACGCCGTTCGCGGTTTGGTGTCCTCAACGCTGGGCGGGATCGGCGAGCCGGCAATCGAGCCGCTGCTGCGCGTGATGAAGCAGAAGCAGCCGGGCCCGGATCAGGGCCCGGCGGCCTTCCGCCGCGCCAAGAGCGCCGCGGAGGCGGCCTTCAAGGCTATGGGCGAGCCCGCCATGAAGCCGATGATCGAGGAGCTGCTGCCACACGAGGATCCGGAGGTGAGGCTGGCGGCCACGGACGTGCTGGGTGCCGTGGCGGCGGCCTTGGAGGAGGACGTTGCTCCGCCGGCCGTCCCGCCGCTGATCGAGCGGCTCACTGAGGACGACGCCTGGGCGGTGCGCCGGAAGGCCGCCCTGGCACTGGGCGGGCTGGGTGCAGTGGCGGTGAACCATGGCGCCGTTGAGCCGCTGATAGGGCGCCTGGGCGACAGCAGGGCGGAGGTCCGGGCGTCGGCGGCGACGGCCCTGGGCAACCTGGGCGAAGCGGCGGCGGCCCAGCCGCTGGCGACGCTGTTGCTGACCAACCGGCGCGGTGCGACCGCGGAGATCGCGCAGGCCCTGGTCAAGATCGGCCAGCCGGCCATCGGGCCGCTGACCCCCGCGCTCGATCATCCCGAGGCGGAGGTGCGCCTGGTGGCGGCAGAGACGATCGCGACGATCGGCACCAGCGAGGCAGTGGTGCCACTGGGCGAGGCCCTGTCGGACCCGGAGGTGAAGGTGCGGCAGGCGGCGGCCGATGCGCTGCGGAACCTGGCCGATAGGCGCGTGCTCGATCAGCTCATCACCGCTCTGGGGGACAGCGAGTCCCGGGTGTACTACGCCGCGCGGGACGCCCTGGCACGCATGGGCAGGCCGGCTGTCCCGGCGCTGCTGGACGCGCTGGGCAGCGCGAACACGCGGGTGGCCTACATGGCGGAGCAGGCGCTGGCGCGCATTGGCGGCCCGGCGGTGCAGCCGCTCATCCAACGGCTGGAGTCCGAGAGCCCCGCCGTCCGGGAGTGGAGCGCTATCGCTCTCGGCGATATCGGGGAGGAGGCGGTGGATGCCGCCGCGGAGCTGCTGCTCTCGTCCGCCAGCGCCCAGGCTCGCGCTGCTGCTGCCCGGGCCCTTGGCGCCACCGGCTCACACTCCGCCACTGAACCCCTGACGAAGGCCCTGACGAGCAGCGCCACGCCGCCGGAGGTCAGGAAGGAGGCGGTGCGCGCGCTGGGCGAGATCGGCGACGAGCGCGCGACCACCACGCTGGTGGAGGCCCTGGAGGACCCAGAGCGCGAAGTGCGCGCCATGGCCACGGAGGTGCTCAAGGACTGGCGGCTGGGCGAGGTCGATGAGAAGCTGAAGGAGATGCTGGCCTCGGATCGGGAGGCGACCGTGCGCCGGGCCGCCATAGTGCTGGCGAAGCACTCCCCCGCCGCCAGCGGGGAGCTGATGCGGACGGTGGGCGCCATCAAGGAGCGGGTGGCCGGCGAGAGCGACAAGGTGCGGGAGCCGCTGGAGGACCTGGTGGCCGACAGCTCCGCCCCCCACGATCTCCGCCGCGAGGCCATTGAGGGCCTGGCC
>JBNGDZ010000194.1:0-8286 GCA_049975765.1 Armatimonadota bacterium | reverse complement strand
AAAGCGCATTGTGCAGCTCAGTCCCGGGGATCAGCGGTGTCTGGATCTGATGCGCGGGGAGCGGTCACGGCTCTCCTGACCGCCTCCCGCGTTGCAGGCGTTCTCAAGAGCCCTTGCCCTGCCGCCGGTCATCTGGCATAATATCCTTTGTTGCGCGAAATATTCGCGTATCGAAGCAACCGGAGGCGGGCGATGGCTGACACGCGCGAGGATCTGGCGGCGCAGATCGAGGACTTCCTGCGGCGCATCTTCCAGCCGCACCTGAGACCGCGGCACAAGCCCGCGGAGCTGGAGCTGACGCTCGGTCAGCTGGAGTGCCTGCACGCCATCAGTCGGCTGGAGGCGCCCTCGATGTCGGCTCTCTCGCGTGAGTTGGGGCTGCCGGCCAGCAGCGTCACCGGGATCGTGGACCGGCTGGTTGAGGCGGGCAAGGTGCGGCGCGAGCGAGATTCCGACGATCGCCGCGTGGTGCGGGTGGTGCTGACAGCGCAGGGCCGGCGGGATCGTGATCGGCATCGCCGGCTCCGGCGCAAGCGCCTCGGCCGGCTGCTGGCCGCGCTGGACGATGAGGAGCTCAAGGCCCTTCATACCGCGCTGGCGCTGGTGGCGCAGGCCGCCGACCGGGCTTCGGAGCAGTGACGGTCATGATCGTACGCCCCTCTTCTCTCTCATCCTCCCGTCGGCGCAACTCAGAGGTGTTCGCGGTGTGAAGTCAATGCGACGCTTGATCGGATTCATGGCGCCCTACTGGGTGTGGGCCCTGGTGGCGCCCACACTTATGGCGCTGGAGGTCGCCATGGACCTGGCCCAGCCGCGCCTGCTGCAGACCATCGTGGACGTGGGTATCGCCAACCAGGACGGGCCGCTGGTGCTGCGCACGCTGGCGGTCATGGTCGGGGTAGCCATGGTCGGCGCGGCCGGGGGGATCGGCTGCACGGTCTACGCCATCCGGGCGGCGATGTCCTTCGGGGCAGACGTGCGCGCCGGGCTCTTCCGGCAGGTCCAGCGCCTCTCATTCGCCGACCTTGCGCGCCTGGAGACGGGCCGCCTCGTGACCCGGCTGACCAACGACGTGGATCGGGTCCAGGAGGCGGCGGCCATGCTCCTGCGCATCCTGGTGCGGGCACCGCTGCTGGTGATCGGGAGCCTGATCATGGCGGTGGTCACCTCTCCCCGCCTCTCGCTGCTCATCTTCGCCCTCAGCCCGCTGCTGATCGTCACCTTCACGATCGTCGCCGGCCGCGCGCAGAGGCTCTTCTCCATCGTGCAGGATCGCCTCGACAGAATCAACATCATCATGCTCGAGAACCTGGCCGGGGTGCGGGTGATCAAGGCCTTCGTGCGCTCGGCGCACGAGATGGCGCGTTTCGGCCGCGCGAATGAGGACTACATGAGCGAGACGGTGCGCGCCTCGGTGCTGATCGCCACCATGATGCCCATCATGATGCTGCTCATCAACCTGGGCACCGTCGGCGTGCTGTGGTGGGGCGGGCTGCTGGTGCAGGCCGGGGAGGTGCAGGTAGGGCAGATCCTGGCATTCATCAACTACCTCATGCAGATGCTTGGGTCGCTGATGATGGTGGGCATGCTGGTCATGCGCGTCAGTCGTGCCGACGCCTCCGCCGAGCGCATTCTGGAGGTGCTCGACACGGAGCCGACGGTTCAGGACCCGCCCGATCCCGTCGAGCTGTCTGAGGTCGAGGGGCGGGTGCAGTTCGAGAACGTGACCTTCAGCTACGATGGCGACGGCGGAGAGCCCGTGCTGCGCGACATCTCCTTCCGGGTCGAGCCGGGCGAGACCGTGGCGATCATCGGCGCCACCGGCTCGGGCAAGTCCACGCTGGTGCATCTGATCCCGCGCCTGTATGACGTGACCGCCGGGCGGGTGCTGCTCGATGGGCATGATGTGCGCACAGTCCGTCAGGACGATCTGCGTCGGGTGACCGCGACCGTGCTGCAGGAGACCGTGCTGTTCACCGGGACTATCCGCGACAACATCCGCTACGCCCTGCCCGACGCCAGCGACGAGCGAGTGGAGGCGGCCGCCCGGGTCGCCCAGGCCCACGACTTCATCACCGAGCTTCCCCAAGGCTATGAAACGCTCGTCGGCCAGCGTGGCGTCAACCTCTCCGGCGGGCAGAAGCAGCGAGTGGCCATCGCCCGAGCGCTGATCTGTGAGCCCGCGATCCTCATCATGGACGACTGCACCAGCGCCGTGGACGCCACCACCGAGGCCGCCATCGTCGAGGCCCTCAGCCGCTGGCCGGGAGCGCGCACCCGCTTCGTCATCACCCATCGCGTCGGCAGCGTCCTCGGCGCCGACCGTATCCTGGTGCTCGACAGGGGCAGGCTGGCCGCCGCCGGCACGCACGAGGAGCTGCTCGACACCAGCCCCATCTACCGCGAGATCGTCGCCTCACAGCTCGGCACGGAGGAGGCCGCGCATGTCTGAGCGGAAGTCAGAGGATCGCGAGGGCGTTAGCCCCGTCGGCCGGCGGAGGCACGGCCCGGGTAGGGGCCTGGCAATGGAGGTGCAGCGTGCCGAGGATGTGCCCGCAGTGCTGCGGCGCATCGTCCGCTACCTGGGCCCCTACCGCGGCGGCCTGATCGGCGTCATAGCTCTGGTGCTGCTCACCAGCGGTCTGATGCTGGTCACGCCCTACCTCACCGGGCTCGCCATCGACCGCGGCATCATCCCCGGCGACATGGGCGTGCTGTTGCGCATCGTCGCGCTCATGGCCGGCGCCTACCTGCTGACCGACGTTTGCATGTGGCTACGCACCGTGGTCATGATCCACGTCGCCCAGGGCGCCCTACGGGACCTGCGCCGCGACCTTTTCCACAGGCTGCAGGCCCTCTCGCTGCGCTTCTTCGACCGCCAGCCACACGGGGAGTTGATGAGCCGGCTGGCGAACGATACCGAGACCATCAGCGCCACCCTCGCCGACGCCGTCACCCGCCTGATCGGCAGCGCGCTGTCGGTGGTCGGGGCGCTCGTAGCCATGTTCCTGCTGAGCTGGCAGCTTGCGCTGGTGGTGCTGGCCACGCTCCCGCTGACCTTCGCGATCACGCGCCTCATCGCACGCGCCGCCCGGCGCTACTATCGCGACCGCCAGCGCGATCTTGGCGAGCTCAATGGGCTCATCGAGGAGACCGTCAGCGGCCAGAAGGCGGTCAAGATCTGCCGCCGGGAGGAGACTGCCATCGCCGAGTTCGACCGCGCCAACACTGCACTGCGTGACTCGGCCACCGCGGCCGATACCTTCGGGGGGATGATGGGGCCCGCCATGGGGCTGGTGCGCAACCTCACCTTCGCGCTGCTCGCCGGCGTCGGCGGCTGGATGGTGCTGCGGGGCTGGACCACCATCGGCATCGTCGCCGCCTTCATCAACTACGCCCGCAACTTCGCGCGGCCCATCAACGAGATCGCCACCCTCTATGCCGCCGTGCAGTCGGCCATCGCCGGCGCCGAGCGCGTCTTCGCGATCATGGACGAGGAGCCCGACATCGTGGACGCCCCCGACGCCATACCGCTTTCGGAGGTGCGCGGCGAGGTGGTCTTCGATGATGTCAGCTTCGGCTACGAACCGGATGTGCCCGTGCTGCGCGATGTCACGTTCGAGGCCTCCCCAGGCCAGACCGTGGCGCTGGTGGGGCCCACCGGCGCCGGCAAGACCACAATCATCAACCTGCTCACGCGTTTCCATGACATCGACAGCGGCCGCATCACCGTGGACGGCCATGACATCCGCCAGGTGCGGACCGACGATCTTCGCCAGGCTCTCGGCATCGTGCTGCAGGACACCTTCCTCTTCGCCGACAGCGTGCGCGAGAACATCCGCTACGGTCGTCTCGACGCCACCGACGCGGAGGTCGAGGAGGCCGCGCGCCTCGCCAACGCGCACACATTCATCACCCGACTCCCACAGGGCTACGACACGCCGCCGTCGGAGGCCGGGGGCACCCTCAGCGAGGGCCAGCGCCAGCTTCTCGCCATCGCCCGGGCGATCCTGGCCGATCCGGCCATCCTGATCCTCGACGAGGCCACCAGCAGCGTGGACTCCCGCACCGAGGCGCACATCCAGGAGGCCATGAACCGGCTCATGGAGGACCGCACCAGCTTCGTCATCGCTCACCGCCTCAGCACCATCCGCCGGGCCGACCGCATCCTGGTGATTGAAGACGGGCGCATCGTCGAACGCGGCACCCACGGAGAGCTGCTGGAGGCGCGTGGGGCCTACTATGATCTTTACACGAGTCAGACGGGCGGGGAAGTGGCTGCGTAGACTCAGCAGAACAGGTCCCCGCACGCGAAAGGGCGAAGTGATAGGCAACGCACAATGTCCACCTGGGAGCATGGAGGCCCCCGATGAACTGCACCAGCCTGTGCCTTACGGTCATCGCGGTCTCGCTGGCAACCTCCCTCACGGCCGCGGCTCAGGATGACACCGTCACCCTGACGGGATGGGGCATCGACGCCAAAGACCTCGATGCCTTCATGGCCGATGCCGCGGAGGTCGGGTTCGATGCGTTGATCACCTGGTCAACCGACCCGCAGTTCCTCGGGCGAGCCGTCGAGGCGGGCGCGAGGCACGACATCGGGGTCTACTCCTGCATCTCTCCGATGGGTCGCCTGGCGGAGCTCTGGAGCGAACAATACCCCGATCGCCCCGTGCCATGGCAGGTCATGAGCGCGGACGAAGAGGCCGCCCTGAGCTTCATCACCGCCGGGAGGAACAGATACATCATCCCCTACCAGTTCGGCGGCGAGCCCGTGATGACCAATGAGGTTCTGATCAACAGGATCATCTGCTTCAGCAGCGTGGAGGCCCTGGAGCTGCTCAGGTCGCTGATTGACGACATCGTGTCGGTGCCAGGACTTGAGGGTCTGGCCTTCGACGGCTTCGGCTACCAGAACTACCACTGCTGCCGCTGTGGGCGCTGTCAGAGCCTGTTGGCGGAGTACACCGAAGCGCATCCTGAGCTGTCGGCTGAGGAGGCGAGCGTGGCTTTCTTCCGCGATATGCTGATCAAGTACATCAACGACCTCGCTGACTACGCACGCTCCAGGCGGGACGACATCAAGACCACCATCCATGTCTGGCCGGTCTTCGCCCCCGATCCGCTCTACGGGAACCGGCTCGACGTTGACTTCTGCGGTCAGACCGCGGCGTGGTATATGCTGTGGCCGCAGGAGAAGATCGCGCAGTACAGCCGCATCATATCCGGGCGAGCTCGAGAGTATCACCAGCGCCAGCAGGGCGTGGGGATGATCGGGTACTACGACCGTCCGGGAGAGTTCCCGGTCAAGGACGCCGGGCGGGTGGAGATGGAGCTCAGGACGATGATCGAGAACGGCTGTCGCAGGATTCAGGTCTGCAGCGCCATTGACGTCATCAACAATGAATGGATATCTGAGGTCTTCAGGCGGTACTTCAAGTAGGTAGCGCCGGGCAAACGATGGTCGAGGTGACACTGATGCAGGACCAGATGACGCCGCGCGAGCGATGGCTGGCGGTGCTGAACCGGGAGCCATTCGATCGCTTCCCGCTGGACTACCGCGCAACGCCCGAGGTCAACCAGATGCTCGTCGAGCACATGGGCGCCGTGAACATGGCCCAGGTGCGCGAGCGGCTGCACATCGACCCGGTCATGAGCGTGGGAGGGCGCTACGTCGGCCCGGAGTACCCGCCGGATGAGGACGTCTTCGGCGTCGGTTACAGGAACGTTGACTACGGGACCGGGGTCTACCGCGAGGCCGTCCACTTCCCGCTGGCGGAGTATGACTCCATCGAGGAGATCGAGGCCAACTACACCTGGCCGTCGCCGGACTGGTGGGAGTACGACCACATCCCCTCGCAGCTCGAGGGACACGGGGACTGGGTCATCCAGGCGGGCCACTACGAGGAGTTTGCCACCTATAAGGACCTCCGCGGCGTGGCGCAGGGCTACCTGGACCACATCGAGCACCCCGACATCCTGCAGCACTGCATGCAGAAGCTGGCGGACCTGGCCTACGCGCGCTTTGAGCGCATCTTCGAGCAGGCCGCCGGCCAGGTGGTGTGGAGCTGGGTGGCGGAGGACTTCGGGACGCAGGAGGGTCTGCTGCTGTCGCTGGAGCACATCCGCGAGTTCCACCTCCCGCACATGAAGCGCATGATCGACATCTGCCACGACGCGGGCAGCTTCGTTTTCCACCACTCCGACGGCGCGGTGCGCGACAACGTGCCGCAGATGA
This sequence comes from Armatimonadota bacterium, assembly GCA_049975765.1. Taxonomy (GTDB): domain Bacteria; phylum Armatimonadota; class Zipacnadia; order Zipacnadales; family UBA5352; genus JAYENL01. Next base: position 2,048 of record JBNGDZ010000194.1, on the reverse strand, counting down.
TCGAGGCGGGCATCGACGTGCTGGACCCGGTGCAGTGGCGGTGCAAGGGCATGGACCGGGAGGGCCTCAAGCGCGACTTCGGCGACCGGATCTGCTTCCACGGTGCGATGGACAACCAGCAGACGATCCCCTTCGGCACCACGGAGGACGTGCGGCAGGAGGTGCGGGACAACTTCCGGATCCTGGGCGCGGGCGGGGGATACATCCTCGGCCCCTGCCACAACATCCAGCCCATCACGCCCATGGAGAACGTCGTCGCGCTCTACGAGACGGCGTACGAGGAGGGCTGGCAGTAGCGCGCGGACCGGGCAGCCCGGGCAGTGAGCGGGGCAAGCGGGGACGCAGCGGCCGCCGCGGCCATGAAGCCGCCGGGCTTCCGCACGACGGACGATCGCGCTGCGAGCAGGTCGCGGCCTCCTGCGGCCGGCTGCCTCACCGCTCCTCGTTGAAGGGGACTCTCCCGAAGATGCCCCGGTACTCCTCGACCCGCGTCGATGCGACGTCCGCGACGATGTGAGCGTAGTCGGGCGTGAGGTAGCTCATCGGCACCTGGCACTCCCACACCACGTCGAACTCATCATCGACGGCAACCCGGCCGATGGGGTCGTCCCAGTTGAAGCGCAGCATCTTCACGGCGTTGCTGCCGATGTCGTCCGGGCTGTCGCCGGGGAAGCCGCCGATGTAGGAGTGGATGTAGGCCATGCCGCTGAAGATCATGGCGTAGACGTCCACGCCGTTGTCGAAGGGGATCTTGTAGTTCTGCTCATCCCATTGCTCGTACTTCAGGCCGCTCCGACCCAGGATCCCCCCCAGCTCGACGAAGAGCGCCTCGTCGTCGCCGCCGGGGTAGAGGTCGGTGGGCGTGTGGATCTCCTCATCGCCTGCAACGATGTGGGCGAAGTTCTCGACCTGCGAGGCAGCGGTGTCGCACAGCGTCCGGAGGTACTCCGGCGACGCCACGCCCATGGGTACCTGCGCCTCCCAGTAGAGCGTCTCGGTCCCATCCTCCTCGTGGATGCTGAAGCGGCCCACGGGGTCATGGTAGGTGAAGGCCAGGGCCGCGACGGCCGCCTCGGCGGAGGGGAGGTCGCCGTAGATGACGTAGGCCCGGAGCAGATCATCCCACTCGTGGACGTAGACCATGACCTCATTATCGTAGGGGAGCTCGAAGGCGCGGCCCTCTGTCGGGGAGTACATCAGCCCGGCTTCGCTGATCATCTGCTCCAGTGACGACATGGCCCCTGCGGTGGTCGGGGCAGCGCCGCCGGCGGAGGCGAAGTACACGGGCGGGTCATCGGCCGGGTCGGAGGCCAGCCAATCGCGGAGGACGTTGGAGGGGATGGCCCACTTGGTGGACATGTTGCGGCTGATGCGCGTCTGGGTGTGCACGCCGACGACGCGGCCCAGCTCATCGACCACCGGGCCGCCGCTGTTGCCGCTATCCGCCTCGGCATCATGCTCGATGTACTTCATGCCCTCGAAGGTTCGGTGGGCGGTCACAGTGCCGGTGCGCAGGGAGATCTCGCGGAAGCCCAGCGGGTAACCGGCGGCGATGACCTCGGCGGTCTCCGATGTGACGTCCGAGTCCGCCAGCTCCAGGAATGCCGGCGTCCGGGCATCCACCTGCAGCAGCGCCAGGTCCAGCTCCGGGTTCTCGCGCAGCACCCGCGCGGGATAGGCCTCCTCGTGGTCGGTGCCGGAGTGGAAGATGACGCGCACCTGCCGATCACCCGCCGACACGACCGTCCCGTCCTCGAGGTGGACGGTCGGGGAGACCACGTGGGCGTTGGTGACGATGCGCCCCTCATCGTTGACCGCGAAGCCGCTGCCGATGCCCTGCTGCGCGCCATCGGGGAAGCTCAGCGTCACCTCCACGTAGGAAACGGCGTCCTTGAGGCGCTGCAGGACCTCGTGACGGGCACCGCCGGCGTCATCGCCGGGCCGCGGGACCGGCTCGCCGGCGCCGCCGTCACGCCGCCCCGGACATCCGACCACCATCAGCCCCATCAGCAGCGCGATGGCTGCAAGCAGAGCGTACAGGGCAGTGT
>JBNGDZ010000193.1:5341-8300 GCA_049975765.1 Armatimonadota bacterium | reverse complement strand
GTCGTGGTCGGGCTGGGAGCCCGCTTACCTCGGTGAGTGGCGCGCTCAAGGTCCCGTCTGCCGTCTCCGCCTATATCCTCGTAGCTCGCCGCTCGCAGCTCGCCGCTGCCGTTCACCCCAGCGGCTTCTCGCTCACGAATGCCGTGCCGCCCTGGCAGTCGTAGCCGACGATGACGGGGAAGTCCTCCACCTGCAGGCGGCGAATCGCCTCCGGCCCCAGCTCCGGCCAGGCCACCACCTCTGCGGCGACGATGCGGTCCGAAAGCAGCGCGCCCGCCCCGCCCACTGCCACGAAGTAGACCCCACCGTAGCGCCTCAGGGCCCTGCGCACGTGGCCGGAGCGGTTGCCCTTGCCGATGGTTCCCCGCAGTCCCAGACGATACAGCTCGGGAGCGAAGTCATCCATGCGGTAGGAGGTCGTCGGACCGGCCGAGCCTATGGGCCGGCCGGGCGGCGCCGGGGTGGGGCCGCAGTAGTATATGACCTGGCCCTCCAGCTCGATGGGGAGCTGCTCCCCGGCCTCCATCAGCGCCATGAGCCGCTCGTGGGCGGCGTCGCGGGCCGTATAGACCGTTCCCGTGAGGTGGACGACATCGCCTGCGCGGAGGGCGCGGGCCGCCTCCTCCGACATCGGTACGGTCACGCGTTTCGGCTGGTGCGCGCTCACTTCGATCCCTGCTTGCCAGTCACAGTCAATCGTGTCCGGATCATGGACGAACCCGGCTGTGAATGCTCCCCGCCACCGCCGTCAGAAGCCCGAAGGTGACTCCAACCACCGCCTGCGCGTCGTCACAGCACCGCCGTCATATGCCGGGCGGCGTGGCACTGCACGTTGAGGGCCACCGGGAGGCTGGCAATGTGGCATGGATGGCGCTCCACGTGCACCGCCAGTGCCGTGGTCTGCCCGCCCAGGCCCATCGGCCCCACACCGGTGGCATTGACCGCCTCCAGAATGTCGCGCTCCAGATCAGCGACCTCGGGCACCTCCGACGGCTCTCCCAGGGGCCGAAGCACGGCGCGCTTGGCCAGCAGCGCAGCCATCTCGAAGGTGCCGCCGACTCCCACACCGAGAACCAGCGGGGGGCAGGGCATGCCCCCGGCGGCAGCGATCTGGCCGGCAATGGCCTGCACCACGCCCTCCCGTCCCTGTGCCGGCGTGAGCATCCACAGCGCGCTCATGTTCTCGCTGCCGCCGCCCTTTGGCGCCAGGTGCACCGTCACGCGATCCCCCGGCACCAGGCGGGTGTGCACCACCGCCGGGGTGTTATCGCCCGTATTCGTGGCCCGGTCCAGTGGATCGCGGACCACGGACATGCGCAGGTATCCCTCCCGGTAGCCGCGGCGCACCCCCTCGTCCACGGCCTCCTGCAGGCTGCCGCCGACCAGGTGCACTTCCTGGCCGAGGTCCACGAAGGCCACCGCCACGCCCGTGTCCTGACACAGTGGAAGTCCGGTTTGGGCCGCCTGCTCGGCGTTGAGCAGGATCTGATCCAGAACCTCGCGCGCGACCTCCGACTCCTCTCGCTCTCGGGCGGCCCGCAGAGCCTCCACCACATCCTCAGGAAGCTCCACGTTAGATCGCCGCGACATCTCCGCCACGGCGTCGGTGATCTCTGTGACCTCCAGCTCTCTCATCTGCTGCTGCTGGTCCCCTCGCGCTTACGTCAGGTTCACGACGGCTCCCGTGTTGGCGGCGTCGCGGAGCTTCAGGGTGATCTCCGTCATGCGGAAGCAGTCCCCGGCGGGTATGCGGCACTCGTGCTCACCCCGGATGCTGCCCACGAAGTCGGCGAACTGATCGTCCTGCTCCGGGAGCTGCAGGGCGCGCGGCTCCTCGTCATTGGTCATCAGGGTCAGCTCCCCCCGTGTGTAGATCCACTCGACCACGCCCTCGCTCCCGGCCACGCGCAGTCGGTCGTCGCCGTGCGTGGGCGCGGCGGCCGGCCGGCAGTAGTCCATCCGCGCCGTCGCCGAGCCGCCGTTGTCGAGCTGCAGCGCCACCGATGCGTTGTCCTCAAGGTCGCGCATCTCCGGGTGCCCCACGTTCGAGCACCAGGCCGCGCCCTGCGTGAAGGCCAGACCGGTGGTCCACGCGATCAGGTCCAGAGCGTGGATGCCGATGAAGGGGATGATGCCCGAAAAGGTCCTCCGGTCTCGCTGCCACTGCGGCCGGTCGCCGAGGCGGTAGGACTTCTGGACGGTTGCCAGGCAGACCTCGCCGATGCCGCCGTCGGCGATGATCTCGCGCATCGCGACGTACGGTGGGTCGAAGCGCATGGTCAGGAGCATCGTGAGGTGGATCCCGGCGCCGTCCACCGCCTCGCGCACCCGCGCCAGCTCGTCAAGGTCCATCGCCAGCGGCTTCTCCGCTATCACGTGCACGCCGCGCTCGGCGCACGCCATGATGACCGGCGCCCGCTCGGCATCGGTGCCGCAGACCCCGCAGATGTCGAGCTTCACCTCGTCGAGCATCGCCGCCGGGTCGGTGAAGGTGCGCGTTCCCTCGTCCGCTGCCGTCCAGCCGCTTACGGCCTGCAGCGCGCTCTCATCGTCGTCGCAGACGGCGGCCAGCCGCGCCTCATCCATCGGCTGCACGCCCCCGAGGACCGTGCCCTGATGGCCCTTGAGGCCGATGAGCCCGACGTTCAGTGCCATGATACGACCTCCCGCTGTGAGCCAGGCGTTGCAGGTGCTGCGAGGGAGTATGTTCGGCGTCGCTGAGGCGATTCCTGCGTCACTCAGACAGGCGGCAGCTGGCGGCCCCCAACCGAAAGCCGGGCAGAACAGACAGAGACGGGGAGGGGACCGGGGCAGGGGTGTCGAAGTATCGGGATACTACCGGGCGTATGCGGACGCCGCTCATGTTAAGGAAGGAGGAGGAACATGGCGGTTAGACGAAGAGGCTTCACCTTGATCGAACTCCTCGTGGTGATCGCGATTATCGCGATCCTGGCAGCCA
>JBNGDZ010000193.1:0-5313 GCA_049975765.1 Armatimonadota bacterium | reverse complement strand
GGGCGCGGGAGAAGGCCCGGCAAACGAGCTGCCTATCGAACATGAAGCAGATCGGGCTGGCCGTGAAGATGTACGTCTCCGACTACGACGAGACCTATCCGATGATCTGGTATGGCTCCATGGTAAGTGGCATGTACGAGCAGTACGGCTTCAACTTCCGCGAACTGCTGCACCCGTACATCAAGAATGAAGAGGTGTGGCGGTGTCCCAGCCGGCGGCCCACGTTCGCCGATTGCCACTGGACCGGCTACGACTGGGGGCGGGGCAGCAACTCCTGGCTGGGCAGGCTGCACGGGGGCAGCTACGCCATGAACTACGGCAGATACGGCCGGCCGTCGGGCAGCCGCGGCGCGGGCGTGTCCGGCGCGATGGAGGCAGAGATCGGCGACGTCGCCGGCACCGTCTTCGTCATCGAGGCGGACTGCCTGATCATGAACCCCGGCTTCACCTGGCGTCCCGACCCCTGGAGCTGCGACCACATGGAGTACCCGCACAACGACGGCTTCAACACCACCTTCTGCGATGGCCACGCCAAGTGGCTCAAGGAGACCACAGTGGAGATGTTCACGCTGGAGGCCGACTGAGCCTTCGGCGCAGCAAGTGCCTGCGGGGCGGGCCGGTGGCGACGCCACGCGCGTCGCCGCCGGTTCGCTGCGCTTTCCTGCCACGCGCCAGGCGTAGAAGGCCGGGCCGGCTTCGGCTCCAGCAGACGATTCGGGGGCCTGAGGACGGCCGCTGCGGGATGCACAGTGTCGCCCGTCGCTGCCGTTCCGCTTGACGCTGCGAGGTCGCTTCGGTATACTTGCCGTCAGATTCGGGCAACAGCCGTCGCAGGCAGTCGCTTCTGGAGGTGTTGGGCGTGCGCGCTCATCGGATTGGAGCAGCCATCGCAGTACTGGTCGTCCTGTGCGCAGGGCTAAGCTGGGGGCAGGGGTGGGACCTTGCAGACATCTGGGGCGCCGAGGATGTGCGCCAGGCGCCCGTGACCAGTTGGTTCGGGACCTCCGGCCTGGTTGTGGTGCCCACCGCCGAGGTGCTCGGGTATCGGGACGTGCAGGCGCATTTCACAGCGGTCGATGATGAGGACCTGGACTGGCAGTATGTATGGGGCGCCAACACCAGCCCCCTCCCTGGCCTGGAGGTCGGGGCTACCATGCTGGATGACGCTTACACGCCCAAAGAGATGGACAGCGAGTTGGTCTTCCAGGCCAAGTACCAGCTCGACCTGCAGGAGTTTCTGGGGCTCAGCGCGGACTTCCCCATGGTTGCCGTCGGCGGCCGGGACCTGGCGGATGACGTCAACCGCGCCTTCTACGTGACCTTCACCAAGGAGCTGACCGCCACTCGCGAGTCCGAGTCCGCCGTGCGAGTCACAGTCGGCCTGGGGGACACTGAGATCGGGGGCGCACCACTCGATGGGCTCTTCGCAGGCGTTGATCTGACACCATTCGAGTTCTCGCGGCTTCAAATGGAGCACGACGGCGAGAACTTCAACGCCGCCCTCCGCTACTGGTGGAGTGAGTGGGCCATCACCGAGATCGGCGTCGTCGATGGCCAGCCGGGCTTCACCGCGACCCTCAGCTCTGCGTTCTGAGCCCAATGCATGAAACGCCCTGCGTCCCGCCGGGACCCCGGCGGGACGCTCTGTGTATGTCACCGCCGACCTCACCCAAGCGCTGACAGGGCGTCGGCGAGGGTCTGCACGGCCCGCTCGCACTGATCTGCGGTGACGGTCAGCGGCGGCGCGATGCGCACCACATCGGGCGCGACCGCGTTGACGACCAGCCCCCGCGCGAAGCACTCCCGTACCGCGTCCGCAGCGCTCTCCTCCAACAGCGCCACGCCCATCAGCAGCCCCATGCCCCGCACATGATCCACCAGCGGCGAGCCTGCGGCCAACTCCGTGAGGCGCTCGGTGAGCAGCTCGCCCATGCGAGCGGCGTTCTCGACCAGTCCCTCGTCCTCGATGATGGCGATGGTCTCCAGCGCCGCCGCGCAGGCCAGGTGGTTGCCGCCGAAGGTGGAGGCGTGGTCGCCCGGCTCGAAGCTCGTCGCGACCTCCCCCTTCGCCAGGCAGGCGCCGATGGGGAAGCCTCCGCCCAACGACTTCGCCAGGGTCATGATGTCTGGCTCGATGCCGGAGTGCTCGTATGCGAACCATGCGCCGGTCCGGCCCATGCCCGTCTGCACCTCATCGAGGATCAGCAGGATGCCGCGCTCATCGCACAGCCGCCGGACCTCATCGAGATAGCGCTCCCCCGGCACGTTGATGCCGCCCTCTCCCTGGATGGGCTCCAGCATCACCGCGCAGACCGTGTCGTCGACCGCCTCCGCCAGGTCCTCGATGCTGCCGAACTCCACGTAGCGGAACCCCGGCGGCAGCGGCGCGAAGGGCTTCTGGTACTTGGGCTGGCCGGTGGCGGTGACCGTCACGAGGGTGCGGCCGTGGAAGGAGCTCTCGGCGGTGACGATGGTTCGCTGTTGCGGCGGCAGATTCCGCGTGGCCCACTTGCGGGCGAGCTTGATGGCGGCCTCGTTGGCCTCCGCGCCGGAGTTGCAGAAGAAGCTGCGCTCGGCGAACGAGATCTCCGCCAGCTTCTCGGCCAGTTGTGCCTGCGGGCCGATGACGAACAGGTTTGAGGTGTGCATGATGCTCCCGGCCTGCTCGCAGATGGCTCTGACCAGCCGTGGATGGCCGTGGCCGACGCCGCAGACGGCGATGCCGGCCAGGAAGTCCAGGTACTTCCTGCCGTCCGCGTCGGTCAGCGTTGCGCCGTCGCCCTCTACGAAGGCCACCGGCGGCGGTGCGTAGGTGGGCATGAGATACTGCTTCGCAAGCGCGGCCATCTCCTCATTCGTCATGCCGATTCCCCTTTGGGCGTGTCGGTGCACTGCGTCTGTCGCGCGGAGCCGGAACGGTTATGCTCCGTGCCGTACCTGCAGGCCGCCGCACGACTCTGTGGCTGCCGTACCGGCCGTTGCTTCTCGCCGGCCGCTCGTCGCTTCCGCCCCTCACTGCCCACGCACCATGGTGCCGATGCCGGCCTCGGAGAACAGCTCGATGAGCAGCGAGTGGGCACGCGAGCCGTCTATCATATGAGCCCGCTGCACGCCGCCCTCCACCGCCTGGATGCAGCTCTGCAGCTTCGGGATCATCCCCGAGGCCACCGCATCGGAGTTGAGCATCTCCCGGGCCTCAGACAGCGTCAGCTCGCTGATGAGCGTGGACGGGTCCTGGCGGTCGCGCAGCAGTCCCGGCACGTCGCTGAGCGTCAGCAGCTTCTGGGCCCCCAGCCTGACCGCCAGTGCTCCGGCCACGTGGTCGGCGTTGATGTTCAGCGGCTCGCCCGTCTGGGACATGCCGATCGGGGAGAGAACCACGATGTGGCCGGTGGCGATGAGGTCGTGGATCAGCTCCGGGCGGATGGCGGTGACCTCGCCCACGTGGCCGAGGTCGGCGCCGTTGGGCCCCTCCACCCGGCGGGCGCCGAGCGTGCCGCCATCCCGGCCGGAGATCGCCACCGCCGACACGCCGGCCGCCTGGATATGCGCCGCGATGTCCTGGCCGACGCTGCCCACCAGCACCATCTCGGCGATCTCCATGGTGGCGTCGTCGGTGACGCGCAGGCCCTGCACGAATCGGGGCTCTAGACCCAGGCGGTCCATCATCGCCGAGATCTTCTTCCCGCCGCCGTGCACCACCACCGGCCGCATCCCCACGTAGTGCAGCAGCGCGAGATCGGTGCATACGCTCCGCTTGAGCTCCTCGTCCACCATCGCCGCGCCGCCGTACTTCACCACGATCGTGGCGCCGCGGAACTGGCGGATGTAGGGCAGCGCCTCCACCAGCACCTCGGCCCGTATGGCAACGTCATTGCTGCGCTGACCCATCTCCGCTATCCCCTCACTTCGCGTTGAGCTTCACATACTTCGGCGTCAGGTCGCAGGTCCAGCACACCGCCGTCTCCGCGCCCTGTCGGAGGTCGATGTCAATCTGCACCTCATCGGCGGACATCACGCCCGCGGCGGCGTCCTCGTCATAGTCCACCGGCTCCCCGGCCTCGAAGGCCAGGACTCCGCCGATGGCGATAGCGGTCCTGGCCGGGTCGATGTCCTGGCCCGATGCCCCGACCGCAGCGGCGATGCGGCCCCAGTTGAAGTCCCCTCCGAAGATGCAGGTCTTGACCAGATTGTAGCGGGTGACCGCCCGGCCCACGGCACGCGCCTGCTCCCAGCTCTGGGCGCCGGTCACGCGCACCTCCACGAACTTGCTGGCGCCCTCGCCGTCGCGGGCGATCTTCTTGGCCAGGTCCGTCGTGACGTGGTCCAGCGCTGCCGCGAAGTCGCGGAAGCATGTGCTCTCCGTATCGGCGATGATCTCATTCCCGGCGTGGCCGTTCGCCAGCGCGATCACCGTGTCGTTGGTGCTCATGTCCCCGTCCACGGCGATGCAGTTGAAGGAGCGCTCGACTGATTCCCGCAGCAGATTCTGCAGCAGAGGCGCCTCGATGGCCACATCGGTGCAGATGAAGCACAGCATGGTGGCCATATTGGGACAGATCATACCCGCGCCCTTGGCGATGGCGCCGATACGCACGCGCCGGCCGCGGACCTCTACCTCAACGGCGCACTCTTTGGGCACTGTGTCGGTCGTCATGATGGCCATGGCGGCATCCTGGGCGCTGTCGCGGCAGAGACCGATACACAGGTCAGGGATGGTGGCCTCGATGGCCTCCATGGGAAGCTGCACGCCGATCCGCCCGGTGGAGCAGACCAGCGTCTCATCTACTCGGACCTGAGACTCCCGCGCCGCCAGCTCCGCCATCCGCTCGGCGTTGTGCATCCCCTGCACGCCGGTGGCGGCGTTGGCGTTGCCGGAGTTGGCGATCACGGTGCGCGCGGAGCCGTCCGCAACGTGCCGCTCGGTCACGTAGGTAGGAGCGGCCCGGAAGCGGTTGGTGGTGAGCGTCGCCGCAGCACTGGCCGGGGCGCGGGAATGCAGCAGCATCATGTCCAGCCCCTCGGGCTTGATCCCGGCGGAGGCCGCGGCGGCCACGAAGCCATCCGCCGCCAGCAGCCCGCCCTCGATCACATCGAATGCCGTCTCCGCCATCGGTATCCCTCACCTTGCGCGGGCATAGCTTGTCGCTCGCCGCCGGCCGGCACCGGTCGCTCCTACGGCCACACGGGGTACCGGCTCAGCGCCGTCGTCTCGTCCACGCCGATCATTAGGTTCATGCACTGCACCGCCGCCCCCGACAGGCCCTTCACGAGGTTGTCGATCGCCGAGACCACGATCAGGCGACCGGCATC
>JBNGDZ010000192.1:0-8317 GCA_049975765.1 Armatimonadota bacterium | reverse complement strand
TGCCCGCTGCGGCCGGCGTGGATCCGCATCCAGGAGGAGTTGGAGCAGGCGCTGCGGGGGACGACCCTGAGAGAGATCGTCGGACATGCGAGCGCCGCCAAGCCGGGATCGCCGGATGTGGCCTGCGTTCGGGGAAGGGATGGGCCGGTACAGTGAGCGGCTCGTGGTCTTGATGGAGGAAAGGTCGGGGGGTGGGAGTGCCGGGGGGGGGCTGGACGCGAAGCGAATGTCGAACCGGGGTGGAGCATCTATCATCGTGGAGGAGCGGAATGAGATGGCGGAGATGGTCAGTCACCATGCGTCGGTGAACGAGCAGTACGCAGTAATGGCGCGTGATGGTGCAACGAACGTCAGTGATCGATTTGATGCGCAGGGGAGGCGATGTCCGTTCTGCGAGCAGGGCCTGCAGTGCACGCTGTGCAGCCAGGGCCCGTGCCGGATCAAGCCGGGAGCGCCACGAGGCGTGTGCGGGATCGACGCGGCTGGCATGGTGATGCGCAACATGCTGCATCTGAACATCATGGGCCTATCGGCGTACAGCCATCACGCGCGAGAGGTGGCGAAGACGCTGATAGCCACGGGGAATGGGGAGACGCCGTTTGAGATACTGGACGAGGCCAAGCTGGAGATGCTGGCTGGAGTGCTGGGGATCGATGAGACGGACGTGAACCGGCGGGCGGTGGCCGTCGGCCGGGGCATCCTGGACTCGATGGGGCAGGGAAGCGACGAGGAGTCGGTCTGGGTGCAGGCGCTGGCGCCGGAGAGCCGCAAGGAGGTGTGGCGCGAGCTGGGGGTCCTTCCGGGAGGTCCGCTGAACGAGCTGCTGGATGCCACCACGCGGGCCATGACGAACATCGACGGGGACTACGTCTCGCTGGCGAAGGCTGCGCTGCGGATGGGTATCGCGACCTTCTATGGGGTGCAGGTGCCGCTGGAGATGGGCCAGGACGCGCTGTTCGGCACGCCGACGCCACACACCGCGCACGTGGACCTGGGGATCCTGGACCCGGACTATGTCAATATCCTCCCCAACGGGCACGAGCCGTTCATGGGCTTCGCGCTGGTGAAGGCGGCACAGTCCGAGCAGGTGCAGCAGCAGGCGCGTGCGGCGGGGGCGAAGGGCCTGCGTATCGTGGGCTCGATCGAGACCGGGCAGGAGATGATGCAGCGGCTGCAGGAGAGCGATGCGTTCGTGGGGATGACCGGGAACTGGCTATGCGAGGAGTACGCCATCGCGACCGGTGCGGTGGATGTGTTCGCGATGGACATGAATTGCTCGGTGCCGTCGCTGGGCGAGATTGCGGACCGGTACGGGACGAAGCTGGTCGCGGTCTCACACATCATCGGGGTGCCGGGCACGCACGAGCGCGTTGACTACATCCCCGAGGAGGTTGAGCAGCAGGCGCTGCGGATCATCGACATCGCGATCGAGAACTTCAAGGAGCGGCAGGGAAAGGAGCAGCATCCCGTCAGCCAGGTGCAGCAGATCCTGACCGGGTTCTCGACTGAGGCCTGCCTGGAGGCGCTCGGGGGGACGCTGGAACCGCTGCTGGAGGCGATCAAGGCCGGCGACATCCGCGGGATCGTGGCGCTGGTAAGCTGCACGACGCTCAAGAACGGGCCGCAAGACAGCCTGACGGTGGGGGTGGCTGAGGAGCTGGTAAAGCGCGACATCCTGGTGCTGTCGGCCGGCTGCGGCAATGGGGCGACGCAGGTGGCGGGGCTGAACTCGCTGGAGGCGCAGGAGCTTGCCGGTGAGGGGTTGCGCGGCGTGTGCAAGACGCTGGGCATTCCGCCGGTGCTGAGCTTCGGGACCTGCACCGACTGTGGGCGGCTGGCATTGCTGGTGGGGGCGGTGGCGGACGCGCTGGGCGTGGACACCTGCGACCTCCCGGTGGCTGTGACGGCGCCCGAGTACATGGAGCAGAAGGCGACCATCGATGCGCTGGGTGCACTGGCTCTGGGGCTCTACACGCACGTGTCGCCGACGCCGAACATCACGGGCTCGCCGGAGGTGGTGGAGCTGCTCACGGAGGGCCTGGAGGAGTTGACGGGAGGCAGAGTCGCGCTCGGCGACGACGCAGTGGAGGTCGCTGAGGGCATCGCGGATCACATCGACAGCAAGCGGAGCGCACTGGGCATCTGACGCGGCCCAGCGTGGTGGGCGAAGCCGGGGCGCCGGCGCATCGGGCGTCCCGGCTTGGCACGTACGGGAGGCCGCATGCTGCAGCGGCGGGAGGGTTCGGTGGGCATAGCGGCGAAGCGGATGGCGGTGGCGACCGAGGTGTTGGAGGCGCTGCGATGAGCGACGTGACGGAGCCCACTTATGACCACTGGTATACATATGACGAGCTGACGGAGCATCTGAGAACGGTGCAGGCCGAGCACGGCGAGCTGTGCAGACTGGAGTCTCTGGGCAAGACGCCGGAGGGCCGGGACGTGTGGATGCTCGAGGTGACCGAGCAGTGCGGGGAGGAGAGCGATGCGCGGCCGGGGTTCTTGGTGCACGCCAACATCCACGCGAAGGAGCTGGCGGGGACGACGTCTTCGCTGCAGCTTGTCCACGAACTGGTCACCGGCGCAGGGGGAGAGACCGAGACAGACAGGCTGCTGAGGGAAGTGGTGTTCTACATCATCCCGCGGCTGAACCCCGATGGTGCGGAGTTCGCGCTGACTACCGGGGGCGAGATACGGAGCCGGATCGACGAGAGCCGGGAGCCCAACTGCCTGTATCAGGCGGACGTGGACGGGGACGGGGCGATCGTCGATATGCGCATCGAGCGGCCGGACGGGCAGATGAAGGTCTCGGAGGAGGACGCGCGGGTGCTGGTGCCGCGGGAGCCGGGAGATGCGGAGGGGCCCTTCTACACGGTCTATCCCGAGGGACTGATCGCGGAGTGGGATGGCGGGGAGTTCCGGTGGTGTCGGCGGTCGCATGACTTCAACCGCAACTGGCCGGCGAACTGGCACCAGGAGCATGAGCAGGGAGGTGCGGGCGACTTCCCGTTCTCGGAGCCGGAGATGCGGGCGCTGGCGGACTTCGTATACGCGCGCCCAAACATCTTCGGTGTGGTGGGCTTCCACTGCGGGTCGAGCGCGGTGCTGATGCCGCCGAGCATGGGCGCATTGGAGGACATGAACCCCGCGGACCGTAAGATCTTCGAGCGACTGGGAGAGCGTGCGGCGGAGCTGACGGGGCTGACGCTGCTTCCGACGATCGATTACCGTGCTGAGGACCAACCGCCGATCGCGCTGAAGGGGCACTCCGCGGACTGGGGCTATGAGCACATGGGCCTCTTCCACTTCGAGATCGAGCAGGGGAACGTCTACAACGCGGCGGGGGTGAAGACGGAGGAGTTCTTCGCGGCCGGGTCAGACGGGCGGCACATGTTCCTCCATGACGCGATGCGCTACCACGACGAGCATCCGGAGCAGGAGATGTTCGTGGACTGGCACGAGTTCGAGCATCCGCAGCTCGGGTGGGTGGAGATCGGCGGGTGGAAGAAGTACTGGATGATCAACCCATCGTTCGCGGACCTGAGGGAGCGGATAGCGCCGGGGTCGGCGCGCTTCATCATTGAGTACGCGGCGCAGCGGCCGCGGGTGGTGGTCTCGGACGCCTCGGCTGAGGCGGTCGGCGAGGGGATCTACCGGGTGCGCGCGCGGGTGATGAACGACGGGGACCTGGCGACGAACATCTCCGAACGCGGCAGAATGCTGCGATCGCTGGAGCCCGTGACGGTGAAGCTGGTGGCTGGCGATGGCGTGGAGGTGCTCTCCAGGGGGGAGCACTTGGAGCTGGGGCAGTTGGCGGCGCATGAGCGCTCGGGGGAGCTGGAGTGGTTCGTGCGGGCGCCTGCGGGCAGCGAGACCCGGATTCGGGTGAAGGCGCAGAAGGCCGGGGTGGCAGAGCGGACGGTGAAGCTTGACTGATCGGCGGCAAGGAGGCTCAGGCGCGGCTGCACGCAGTCCTCTGCCGTTGCGTGAGTGCGAGTGGCAAACGGCCTTGTCGCGGATGGACCCCCGCGGGACCGTGCACCCGCTAATGGGTGTCGGGCTGGAAGCTGAGAGGGCGCCGGAGCGCTGTCACCTGCGCCTGGCAAACGCCCTCAGGCGCAGGCCGACCTACGGGAGTAATGCGGGAGGGGGGGGAGCGATCAGGGGATGCCAGTGGAGGAGGCAAGGTCCTCGACGGCGGCAAGGACCATGGCGGGTGTGACCTCCATCATGCAGCGGCGATGATCGCATCGCCGATGTGGGCGGCAGGGCCGACAGGGGACGTCCTCGATGTAGACGCTGCGGGCCAGAGGGCCCTTGGGGCCGTTGCGGACGGGGCTGGGCCCGATGATGCAGACCACCGGGGTATGGACGGCGTAGGCCATGTGGGTGAGGCCGGAGTCGCCGCCGATGACGAGATCGGCACGCTGGAGCAGGGCGGCGGCCTCCCTGACGGAGGTGCGGCCGGCGAAGATGATGGGTGGAGAGGCCATCTGGTCGGCGAGGGCCCGGGCGCGTTCGCGTTCGCTCTCGGTGCCGGGAATGATGATGCGAGCGCCGAGTCGGTCCGTGAGCTTATCGGCCAGCTCGATGAAGGACTGCTCCGGCCACTCACGGCGAGGCTCGGCCGAGAAGGGGATCATGACGACAACCGGGCGCCGACTGGCAAGGGCCTCCTGCTCCCAGAGCCGATCGACAGGGCCAAAGTCATCCTCAATGAGGAAGAGCTCCGGGACGAAGTCGTCGCGGGAGACACCGAGGGGCTGGCACTGCTCGAGGTAGCGCTGAGAGATGTACTGCTGGTCCCAGCGCTCCGGGGAGAGCTCGTTGTAGGCGAAGAGGGCGGCCTCTCGGGCCTCCTGCTTGCCGATACGTCGGGGGGCGCCGCTGGCCCAGGTGGCGATGGCGCTCTTGAGGAGGCACTGGAGGTCGATGGTGATGGTGAAGTCGCGAGCCTTCAGTTCACGCCAGGCCATGACGGCCTCAGTAATGGTCGGGCGCATGGGGATGACGAGGGTCTCGTCGATGTGAGGGTTGTGGTCGAGGAGGGGGGCGAAGGGCTGCTGGACCAGCCAGGTGAGATGGCAGTCGGGCATGGCGGCCTTGAGGCCACGGGCCACGGGGGTGCTCTGGACAACGTCGCCCATGGCGGACATTCTGACGATCAGAATCCTCTCCGACACTTCCGAGCCTCCGTAGCGTGAGCGGGAGATGCAGAGGCGGTAGAGATGGTCGAGCCGTATCGTTACGACTGCAGGCTGTTCACGGGCTACAGGCCCTGTCTGTACGACTGCGAGTGTGCCGACTGCGAGCACTACGAGCCGATGGGGCCGCGGGTGCTGGTGGTAAGAGTGCACCAACTGGGGAACATCGTCAAGTCCACGCCCATCCTGTACGCGCTGCGCAAGCGGTTCGATGATCCGTGGATTGCGTGGCTGACCAGCGGTGCCGCGGTCCCGCTGCTGGAGACGAACCCGATAGTGAACGAGGTGATCGAGTACTCGTGGGAGGCCATGCCGCTGCTGTCGGCGCGGCGCTTCGACCTGGTGGTGAGCCTGGAGGCCGACCCGGCGGAGGCAGCGCTGGCGCAGGGCGTCTCCGCTGACGAGCATCTCGGGTTCGGCGTGCATGAGGGCGGGAGCCTCTGCCCGCTCGGTGAGACCTCGCTGGGCTACTTCTCGCTGAGCGTGTCTGACCGGGTGCGGTTCGAGGAGAACACCGGGACGCTTGCGGAGCTGTGCTTCGAGCTCGTGGGGGTGCCGTACGAGGGTGAGGAGTACATTCTGCGTGTGACCGATACGGAGATGGCACGGGCGCGCGGAGTGCTGGAAGAGCTGGGGGTGGAGCCCACGAAGGAGACGGTGGTCGCACTGGCGACCGGGGGCAATACGGCGCGGTTCGAGACGAAGGACTGGCCGCGGCGACGGTTCGCTGAGCTGGCGCGGATCCTGCAGGAGCGTAGGGCCGGGCGGGTGGTGCTGGTCGGTGGGCCGGGGGAGCGAGAGACGAATCAGGCGTTGGCCCGGGAGCTGGGACGGACGGTGCTGGACACCGGGTGCGGTCACAGCATCCGCGAGTTCTGTGCGCTGCTGTCTCTGTGCGATGTGGTTGTCAGCGCGGATGCTTTCCCGCTGCACGCGGCAGTGGCGATGAAGACGCCGGTGGTGGGGATCTTCGGTCCGACGCCGCCCGCGGAGGTGGCGGTATTCGGTCGCGGGCGGAAGGTGATTTCTGAGATGGAGTGCGGGCCCTGCTACATACGAACGAGGGAAGAGTGCCCGCACGACGGGGCCTGCATGCCGGGCATCTCGGCGGAGCGGGTGGCCGATGCGGTGATTGAGGTGCTGCAGGAGGGCGGCCAGGACGGGGAATGCAGGTGTGCGGGGCCGAGTACGGAAGCCCTGAAGTGATGAGCATCAGTCGACCGGGCGTACCGCCGAACTGGGGCGGGCGCCGAAGGAGGCCGTCGGATGAAGCTGGCGCTGCTGACCTACAACATGGCGGCGGAGTGGGACCTGGACACACTGCTGGAGAAGTGCGTGTTGCTGGGCTTCGAGGGGGTGGAGTTCCGGACAGATCGCGATCACGCACATGGTGTTGAGGTGGAGATGACGGAGGCGCAGCGGAATGCGGTCCGCGAGAAGTGCGAGACGGCGGGCGTGGAGATCGCGGGCCTGAGCAGCGGATGCGCCTATGATTCGATGGATCGAGACGAGCTGGAGGCGAACATCGAGCGGACTCGAAAGCACCTGGACCTGTGCGCGGACCTGGGCACAGGCGGGGTGAAGGTCTACGGAAACAGACTGCACGTGGACGAGGGCGTCCCGGCGGAGGAGACGATCGAGCAGATCGGGGGCGCGCTGGCGGGGCTGTCGGAGTATGCGGAGGGGCTGGGCGTGCAGGTGAGATTCGAGATGCACGGGGACTTCACGACCCCGGAGGTGTGCAATCGACTCATGGAACTGGCGGGGGACGGGGAAGGGATCTGCCTGATCTACAACTGCAACAATGCCTACGACGTGGATGACGACGGCTCGGTAGAGGGCTCCTACAGAGCCGTAGCGGAGCGCGTGGAGCACGTGCACATCCATGATCTGGCGGATCCGGAGTTCCCCTACCTGGAGCTGCTGGGACTGCTTCATGAGGACGGCTATGAGGGGTGGTGCAGCGCGGAACTGCAGGACAGCCCGGATCGGGAGCGGCTGCTGCGGTTCTATGTGGAGCTTTGGCACGCCTACCTGCGGATCGTGGGGGCGGAATAGCCCGTCGGCCATTCAGTAGGAGAGCTGGAGGCCGCGCCCGAGATGCGCGGCCTCTGGCATGTACCGGGTGATGTGCAAGCCACGAGCGGCGAGCAGCAAGCCGGGAGCCAACGGTCGAAAGCCAGGGCCAAAGTGCCTGTTACCTCCCGTAGTCGCGCCCCTCCAAACGCAACGACGAACCGCCTCAACGGCGGGCCGGACAGTGGTCCGGGCCCTCCATGCGGCGGAAAGGGTGGTCTCGCGGTGTCCCGGACAATATGCGCCGGCTGCCGGGGTCCGGCCACCTTCTCGTGGCGAGGGAGCGCCTGTGCTATAATGAAGATGACGGAACGAATGCGCAATCGACACCGCGAGGTGCCTTCTTCACAATGAGCGACGTCAAGCAGGCCGCAACGCGCCGGGCCCAGGACGTGAAGCTGCGGTCCGGCGATCTGGTGATGAGTGACTTCGACGGAACCATCACGAAGCGGGATACCGGCTGGGTCGTCTTCGACGCCCTGGGCCTTGACAAGGCCTGGGACTTCGAGTATCGCTGGCGCGACCGCGAGATCAGCTCCATGGAGTGCCTGGAGGGGCAATGGGGGCTGGTGGATGTTCCCCGGCAGGAGCTGCTGGAGCTGATCGACAGCATCGAGGTGGATGAGCGTTTCCCGGAGTTCGTGCGGCGGGCGCGCCATGCCGGGGCCGAGGTGGTGGTGGCTAGCGACGGGCTGAGCTTCTACCTCGACCGCATGATCCACCGCATGGGCCTGGAGATCTGCGAGGACGATCCCGACCCGAGGACGCAGCAGGAGTGCATCGCCCGCTACGTCAACAGGGGGGAGCTGACCCCGCAGGGAGTGAAGATCGCCTTCCCGCACTCCAACGAGGAGTGCATGCAGTGCGGGAACTGCAAGACCGCCCATTTGAGGCGGCTGCAGCGCGATTACGATCGTGTCATCTACATCGGTGACGGCTACTCGGATCGCTGCCCGGCCCAGGAGGCGGATGTGGTCTTCGCCAAGGACCACCTGGCCCAGCTGCTCGCCGAGGCCGGTGTGGCCTACATCCCCTTTGAG
>JBNGDZ010000191.1:0-8362 GCA_049975765.1 Armatimonadota bacterium | reverse complement strand
ACCTTGCGCAGCTCGGCGACCTGCTCGCCGTAGGGGCTGCGCTTGCGGGTGCCCACCATGGCGACGGCAAGCTCGTCGTGGGAGGTCAGCTCGCCGCGGACATACAGCAACGGCGGGGGATCATCCGTCTCCCGCAGCAACTTCGGATAGCGCTCGTCGGTAATGGGTACAAGATGAGCGTGCAGTTCGTCAAGCATCTGTCTGATGCCGGCGGGGTCGATCTCGGCCTGAGCCGCCCGGATCTTGCGCACGTGCGAGGCGGTGATGCCCTCAACGTCCTGCAGGCGCTGATTGTCGGCGCCGAGGATGGCGTCGGGGGAGCCGAGGGCCTCCAGCAGTTCCCGCTGCCGCCGCGCCGTGAGCCCGCTGGCGTTCAGCAGCAGCCAGGCCTCATATTGTGACGCGTCCTCGTCAGCCATGGTTCATCCCCCCGGGGGGTCCGCGGTGCAGACCCTCCGGCCGAAAAAGCGGCCAAGAGGCCACCAGGGCCCCTTGGCGGTTCGACGCGAGAGTGCACGCTGATGCCTCAGACGCCCTCTTCTCTGCCCTCGGCTGTGGCCTCCTCCGCCGGTCGCGGCTCCGCCTGCCGCTCGAGCTTGGCCTCCAGCTTGATGGCGCGCTCGCGGAGGGCCTTGAGCTTGGCGGCGCGGTCGCTGCTGCGCTCCCGCTCCGTCTCAAGCTGCTCGCGGGTGGCCTGAAGGGCGCGCTTGAGAAAGGCCCACGGCGACCACATGGCGATGGCCATGACGATGGCGCCGATGGCCAGCCCCGCCAGCGGCAACATCCACAGCGGCATGTTGGTGTACATGTCCCGCCCGAGGTTCAGGCCGACCACGCGCACCATCTCAGGATTCCAGAGGGCGAAGAAGACGGCGTAGGCGATGAATACGATCAGCACCAGCACTGTGAAGACAGCCTGAGCCATGCTGTGACCTCCTGGCGGACTGGATGGCGTCGCGACGGGCGGCTAGGGCGCGGGCGGACCACCCGCCTCCGGAGGCATCCCTGGAAACATCTCGCCCGGGATGCCGGGGCCCATCTCGCCTGGCATGCCCGGACCCATGCCGCCGGGAACCTGGCGCTCGCGGCGCGGCGGCTCGGGAGGATTGAGGCGGTTGTTGATAGTGAATGAGACGATCCGCACGGTGCTGTTGCCGCGCCAGTCACTGGCCTCGAAGCGGACGATCTTGACCCCGTTGGAGAGATTGGCGGCCGCTCCTCTGGGCGCGTACATGTACCAGATCAGGCCCTCGGTGGCATCATAGGAGAAATCGGCGCGCTCGCCGTTGATCGTGACGGCGACGCTGTCGGGATCGACACCGCTGCCCTCATCTGTCAGCTTCAGCGAGAGGTAGATGGGAGGTGTGCCCGGGATCTCGATCTCGTCGGCGTAGCGGTCGGGGAAGTCATCCTCGTCGGCCAGCGCCGGCTCGAACTGCACCCGAGTGCGCTTGGAGCCGGGGACCTCCAGAAGGGGCTCCGCGATGATCGGTGCGATGTTGTCCGGTGCCAGGGTCTCGAAACCATACACCACATTATCGTCGCCGATGGTGAAGAGGGCGTTGCCGACCACGGCCGCCGCGGGATCCACCTCGTTCTCGAAGGTGATCTCCCGCTCCTGCTCGCCGCCGCGCCCGATGCCCTCCCCTTCGGCGCCGGGCACCTCTCCTCCCGCAGCGGGGCCGCCCGGCCCGGCGGCGCCAGGACCGGCTCCTCCAGGGATCTCGCCGGGCTCCATCCCCGCACCCTCACCGGGGATAACCGGGCCCATGGCGCCCTCGGCGCCGGCGCGGGTGGGCATCTTCTCCCCCTTCTCGGGTGGCTCGGGGAGGACGTACTTCCACAGCATCGTGCTTCCGTCGAGGCTGATGGCGATGAGCTCACGGGTGCCGGCCCTGAACACGATCATGTCGTCCACGACCACGGGCGAGCTGTTGATAGGATCGAGCGAGCCCTCCTGAGGCCAGCGCCACAGGGCGCGTCCACGGTTGGCGTCGATGCCGTACACCGCGCCGCCCTGGGTCCCGATGTAGATCTGGCGGCCCTGCACGCAGGGCGAGCCGACGATGAGGTCGGCGGCCCGGAAGGGCCTCGGCCACACGAGGCGGCCTGAGTAGATATCGCGGGCCACCAGCTCGCGGCCGGAGGCATAGACGACCTTGGTGCGCTCGCCGACGGGAGAGGCGAAGAAGGCCTTCCGCTCCACGGCATTGGACCAGATGGGTCGGCCCTGAGCGTTCAGTGCGTAGATCTGCCTGTCGAGGGAGCCCACGATCACCACGTCGCGGTAGACAAGGGGCGGGGCCTTGATGTCCCCGCCGGTCTCGAACTGCCAGATCGGCTGGCGGGTCTCCAGGTCCAGGGCCACCAGGCGGTTGTCGTCTGAGCCGAAGTAGCAGATGCCGTAGGCCACGACGGGCGGGCAGTCCACGGGGCCGCCGGTGGGGTAGCGCCACTCCACAGAGCCGTCCTCGGCATCGACGGCCCAGAGGTTGCCGTCGCGGGAGCCGAAGTACAGGATGCCGTCAGCGAGGGCGGGGCTGGAGTAGATGTTGTCGCCGGTGGAGCGCTCCCACACGAGGGCGCCGGTGCGGCGGTCGATGGCGTAGATGGAGTGCCCCACGGGAGCGTAGACCATATCGGGGCCGACGGCGGGGGTGGCCACGGCAGTGGCCTCCTCGTCGCCCGTGGTGTGCTTCCACGCCAGGCTGACGGGCAGGTCCAGGGAGTGTGGGGAGACGCCCGTGCTCTGCTCGTCGTAGCGGACCAGCCAGGTGGCGTCCTGTGCCCAGCTTGACGCCGCCAGCAGCATCAGGATGACAATGACAGCACCACGTCGCATAGCGGTCCCTCCATCGTGCACAGATACGCCGCTTCAGCCGTCGGCGGCGTCGGACGCGTCAAGGCGCAGGGCCCAACTCGTCTCAAACACCTGCTGCATCGCGCCGGCCACGGAGCGGGCGTCCACGGCGGCAATCTCGCCGGCGAGCTGCGCGTCCCGGCGGTAGCCCTGGGGCCCGCCGAGCAGCTCGAAGACGCCCAGCCAGTGGGCGATCTCTCGGTTCCGCTGCCGCCGCAGGGCCTGGCGGCCGATCAGGTAGCGCTTGGCCCGCCGCAGCTCCTCGACGCCGGCGGGCTCACGCATGGTGCGCTCGATCTCGGCATCAACCACGCGCTGGACCTCGTCCAGCCCGTCAGGGCCGCAGGTCGCCAGCACGAACGCCGACGGCACTGCCGCCGAGGGCGTCATCTCGGCGCCAATCGTGTAGGCCAGGGCCCGATCCACACGCAACGCCCGATACAGCCGACTATCCATCCCGGAGCCGAGCATGGCCATCCCGACGGCCGCCGCCGGGTACTCCGGGGCGTCCAGCGCGACGGCCCGGGCCCCGACCACGTAGACGCTGGTTGGCCCGGGGATCGATCGAGTCTCCGTGCCCGCGGGTGCCGCCGCCAGAGGCGTGGGCGCCTCGTCGGGCATGGCACCGGGCAACAGTCCCTGCATGGCGCGCCGAACGATCCTGGTCGCTGCAGCCTCGTCCACGCCGCCGCTGACGGTGATGACTGTGGCGTTGGGCAGATAGTGGGCGGCGTGAAAGCGCCTGACGTCCTCCAGCCCGATGGCCGCCACCTCCGTCACGTCGGCCCCTGTGGAGTCCCCGGCCCCCACCCCCGGATAGACCCGGGTGAGGAGGCGGTCAAGCGCCAGGCTGACGGCCACCTCCTGGCGTGCGGCCAGCTGACGGATGAGCTGTGCGCGTGTAAGCTCCAGGGCCTGCTCGGTCAGCTTCGGATCGAACAGCATGCTGCGCAGCAGATAGGCGCAGTCGGCCAGGGACTCCGCAGGCGCGGCCAGCACCAGTTCCACGTAATCGGGTGCCACCGAGACCTCGGCGTGCACTGCGGCCTGGCCCATCAGCTCCCGGAAGCCGTCGCCGCGGGCAATCAGCATCTGTGTGAGCTGCCGGATCCCGACAGTCGCGCGGATCTCGTGGAGCGCCGTCACTCGCACGAAGCCGCTGACGACGACGGTGGCCGTATGCTCGTTGGCCTGGACAATCAATCGCAGGCCGTTGGGCAGATGAGACTTATGTGCCGCCGGCGTCTGAGCCGCCGCACCCCAGGATGCGACCACCACCAGAGCGGCGGCCGCCATGACCCCTCGCCCTGCGCTGCGCGGCATCAGCCGGAGGACAGTCGCTTCAGGGCCTCCCTGGCCTCAATGTTATCGCTGTGGGCAGCCAGGGCCGCGCCGTAGGAGGTGATGGCCTCATACGGCCGCCCCTCTATCTCGTAGAGCCTGCCCATCTGGACGTGTATCGCCGCGTCCTCCTCCGGACCGGGGGAGACCGACAGAGCCGTCTGCAGAGCCTGCCTTGCCGCCTTGTACTTCCCCAACTCCGCGTAGGCGGAGGCGAGCTGTGTGAGGGCCTCAAGGTAGGCCGCGTCGAGGCCCAGAGCTTTGTTGAGCGCCTCCACCTCCCGCTCGTAGAGCCCGGAGTGGTGATAGGTGCGTGCGATCAGGTAGTAGAGGTAGCTGCGCTGGATGGCCGTGTTGGCGACGGCGGGCGTTGGAATGCGCTCCAGCGCCTCCTCGTACTGTGCCCGGGCGCGGTGCCACGAGCCCATCTGGAAGAATGCGTTGCCCAGGTTGGTGTAGGACTGATGGGCGGTGGGGTCGGCCTCGATGGCTTGGGAGAAGTGTTCGCTGGCGATCCCCAGCTCGCCGAGGAAGTAGTGGGCCAGGCCGGCCGCGTTGTGCGCCTGGGCGCTCTCCGGGTCCAGGTTCAATGCGGTCTGAGCGGCGTTGATGGCTTGGCTGTAGTCCTCGTTGAGCATGTGAGCCTCGGCCATGGCGGCGTAGATGCCGGCTTTGCGCGGCGCCATCTCCAGGGCGGTGCGCAGGTCCGCGAGAGCTTGGTCGGCCTGCTCCAGGGCCAGATGGGCCTGGGCGCGGCCCAGGTAGGCCTCCATGTACTCCGGATCTGCCTCGATAGCCGCGTCATAGGCCCCAATGGCATCCTCGAAGGAATGGGAGACGATGTTGCGTTCGGGGTCGGAGATGTAGGTATCGGCCTGGAAGTAGAAGGTGTCGCCGATGGTCTTGTGCGCAGGCGCGAACTCGGCGCTGATCTTGAGGGCCTCCTGGACGGTGCGGATCGCCTCATCGGCGGTGGCGATGGCCTTAAACAGCAGCCCGTCGTTGTAGAAGGTGTCCGTGGCCTGGTGGAAGTAGGCCTGGCCGATCCTGGTGTGGGGCAGCGGATCGGCCTCGTTGCCGCCCTTGTCGGGGTCAAGCGCCATACGATAGATGTTGCGCGCCCGGGCGTAGTCCCCATTCGCGTCCGCGGCGTCCCCGTAGGCGAGATACAGGGAGGGGCGCATCGTCAAGTCCTGCGCGAACTCCTGAGCCCGCGCGTAGTCCTGGGCGAGGTCCTCCTGGATCTGTTGCTTGCGTCGTCGGACCTCCGGGGGCAGGGTCCCCTGACCCTCCCGCTCAATGAGGCGGTCGAGCTGTCGGCGCAACCGGTCCCAATCGGTGACCAGCTCGACGGCCTCCTCGAAGTCCTCGAGAGCCTTCTCGTAGCTCTTGCGCTGATAGTGCGTCAGGCCACGGTAGTAGAGCGCCTCCACGTACTTATCGTTGTGCTCCAGGGCCTCGGTGAGAGTGTCGATGGCGTCGTGGAAGCGGCCGGCCCAGTAGTAGACACGCCCCAGCGCGGTGAAGACCTCGGCCAGGTTCTTGAACTGGCGGTTGCGCAGCTCCGTCTGCAGCGCCCTGATGGCCTCGTCGTAGGCCCCCAGCTCCTCGTAGATAAGGCCGATATGGTAGGAGGTCCCCGGACGGCCGGGCCGGATCTCATTGACACGGCGCAGGGCCTCGAGCGCGTCCTCCAGCTCGCCGACGCGGTACCGCACCACTCCCAGGTAGTACCAGGCCGCCTCGTTCTCGGGGTCGGTCGTGGTCACCTGCTCCAGCCTGCTGATGGCGGGCCGGTAGGAGCGTTCCTGGAAGAGCCTGACCGCTTCGGTGAAGTCCTCGTCGAGATCCTGTGCGGAGGCGACGCAGCAGCACGCCAGCAGGCCTGCCAGGAGGCCGTACACGATGATAAGTCCGCGGACCCGGCTCGTCGTCGTCATCCGGTATGCTCCCTTCAGAGCCACGGTCGCCCGTGCGAGCGGTATTATATGACAGCGCTCGCGCGCCTGTCAACGCGGGCGGGCCGGACGGAACCCGCCCGTGATACACCCATTCTCCCCGGAAGGGGCTGGGTCCTCCATGGGCCAGCAAAGAAGCTCCGCGCCGGCAGAGGCCCCGGCGGATCCGCGGCCATGCCGTTCCGTGGCACGGACACTCCTGCCCGTGCGCCGTTGGGTGTCATCGCACCGGACGGCGGCGAGAGGCTGGCCGGAGCTCCGTCCGCGGGTGGCCCGATCGGCGCGCGGCCCCTCCATGCGGGGGACGGCGACGACGGGGCGGTTCACCGCGCAGCGAAGCGCAGCACCACGGCCTCCTGCGGGGCGAGACGCAGGTCGGAGGCACCGGCCTCGATGGATCGCTCCGTGACTGAGCCGGCCGCGCTGAGGGAAAGGCCCGCGCCCGCCCCTGCGATCTCGTCGGGAAGTGCCAGGCTCACAGTGACCGGATGCTCCTCCCAGTTGATCGCGAAGAGAACGTGCTCGCCGGCGCCGTTGCGCATCAGCGCGACCTCAACGTCGTTCTCAGCGACCGCCTGCTCCAGCGCGCCAGCGCGGCGGAGGATGGTGTCGAAGAGCTTCACGTGGCCGTCCGACAACTCCGGGGGCATGATGCGCACTGTGCGGTCTCGGGCCTCATTGTCGCGGTTCGCGGGCAGATCGATGCCGAACTCGCCCGCGAGGAACACCACGCCTCCGTCGCCCACGGCTCGCGCGGTGATGACGGGTGTCTCCTGCACCATCGCCGCGATCCGCGTCTCGCCGGCCGGAACAACCCGATCATAGACGCTGAACTCTCCCTCCACGGCGGGCATTGCCGGGTCTGTGGCCTGTAGGCTTCCCCGCTTCTCGCCGCTCGGCGCCTCCGCCAGCCCCAGCAGGTCCAGCAGCACCGGGCGCTCGTGGGGCACGCCCATCTCATCCACGCTGCCGAACTCCGAGATGACGATGAGGGTCTTGCCGGCGGCGGCCAGAGACTCCAGCAGCGCCGCCTGCTCCTCGCTCACCGCGAAGGGGAAGGGGACCACCACGGTCTCGTAGCCCTCAAGCTCTTCGGCACTCACCTGGTCGAGGTAGTAGAGATCGGTGGGGACGCCGGCGCGGAAGAGGTAGTAGAGCACCTCCTTCTGCGCCAGGAAGGGATAGCGCGGGTCGTCGGTGTCGTGGGTCAGGATCTCCGTGTTCGGCTCCGGATGGGTGTAGAACGAGAAGTACTCGTCGGAGGCGCGGGAGTACAGGAGGGCCACGCGCCTGACCGGCTCGGCGCCCTCCAGCCATGGATCGATGCGCTGCAGCAGGTCGTAGCAGCCGCGGACGGCGTTGAAGCCGGACTCTCCCTGGGCCTGGCCGGCGGCGGTCTGCCGCACCAGGTGCACGTAGTGGAAGAACGCGACCTCCGTGGCGCCGCGGGCCACCGCCGAGAGCGCGGAGCCGTAGATCTCCACCGGCAGCAGCGAGCGGTGCTCGGCGCGAAGCTGCGTGCCCTCGAGCACGATGCCGCACTGGCGCCTGGGCGTGCAGCCCACCAGGTGCGCGGCGGTCTCGGTGACGTACCAGTGCGTGGAGTCGCCCAGGTAGTTGTGCAGCAGGATGTAGGGGTCGGTGGTGGGGTACTGCAGGTCGGTGTGGTAGCCGATCATATCCCAGGCCACGCCGGTGCCCAGCCGGAAGTCGCTGCAGATGGGGGAGACGCAGATGAGCGAGTCCGCGCGTATGTCGTGGTCAGTGGAGTGGATGGCATCGGCGGCGCGACCGATCAGGTCGGTGGTGCACCGGTAGCGGAAGTCGATGAACTTGCGGTAGGCGTCGGTCTGCGCCGGCGGCCGCGACCACTGGCCCATCTCCGGAAGCGGCTCCCCATACTCGCGCTGGAAGCGCTCCCGGCAGGCCTCGCACTCGCAGTAGGTCGGGAGGTTCTCGTAGAACTGCCGCACCCGCTCGTCCGGGTGATCGGCGAAGCGGCGGCGGAGGCGGCCGGTGTTCCAGTTGTACTCATCCGGCACCACGCCGATGCCCATGAAGGGGTACTGGGCGAAGCCCCGCAGCGTCTGAACCCAGCGGTCACCCCACTCGCCATTGACGCAGTTGAGCTGCGGGAAGTCCGGGTCATCGGCGTCCTCTATCGCCTCATAGTCCATGCCGACCGTCACGACCACGCCCATGC
>JBNGDZ010000190.1:537-8398 GCA_049975765.1 Armatimonadota bacterium | reverse complement strand
GGTGGGACAAGACAGTGCGGGTGTGGGACGCCGAGAGGGGTGTGGAGCTGGCCTCCCTGTGTGGACACACGGCGTGGGTGAACTGCGTGGCCGCCTCGCCCGATGGGCGTCGGATCGTGTCGGGGTCCGGGTCGCCTGGCGTGCAGGACAACACGGTGCGGGTGTGGGACGTTGAGAGTCGTGAGCAACTGGCGTGCCTGCGCGGGCACACGGGCCTGGTAGAGAGTGTAGCCATCTCCCCTGACGGCGGCAGGATCGTCTCGGGCTCGTGGGACCGAACCGTGCGGGTATGGGACGCCGAGAGCGGCGAGGAGGTCGCCTGCCTGCGTCAAGAGGGCAGCGTCTTGAGGGTGGTCATCTCGCCCGACGGGAGGCGGATCGTCTCCGGGTTGGGGGACGGGACGGCGCAGGTCTGGGATGCCGCGAGCTACCAACTCCTGAGGGTCATGGAGGGACCCGCAGACGTGACGGCCGTCGCGGGTGGCGTCGAGGAGTACCCGTTCCAGGCGGTTCGCCGGGGCCTCGAGACGACTATCGAGGACACTGCGACCGGTCGCGCGGTGGCGTGGTTTACGCTTGCCCTGTATCACACCGTCGCGCCGCCCTCCCGACGCATCTGGGCCGGCATTCCTACTCGCGGCGGCTACCTTGGCATCATCGCGCTGGAGGGCCCACCCGAGGTCCATGCACCCAAAACCGTCACGCCCACCCGCCTCTGGCTGATGGACAACGACAGGGGCGACAGCGGCGAGGCCATTCTCGGCCATTGGGACGATAGGCTCACGGTGCTCTGCCCGTGGCACGGCGGCCGCGTCCAGGTGACCCCGGAGATGCTCGGCGCGGAGATCGCCTGCACCAAGTGCGGTGAACCCCTCAGGCTCAACGACTTCGTCTGCGATTGGTCAGATCGGATGTAGTCCGTGCTCAGGAGGAAGTCATTATGGCAAGCGAGGGCTACGTGCGGCCGGTTGTGGTGACCGGCGATGTGACGATCGACTGGAACCTCGCGAGGCTCACCGGGGACGCGGACACCACCTTCCGCTGGAACCCCGACGACACCGCGCGGGTGTGCTTCCAGCGCTGCGGCGCTGCGCTGCTGGCGGACCTCATCGAGGCCGTCTGTCGGGAGAGGGACGGGGAGGCCGATGTGCGCACCTGCGCGCGGCCCACGCGGCGGATCCGTCCCGGCGACCCCAGATACCACCACTCGTACGCCACCTGGGCGCCCTACGGCGATGGCGAGGGGGCGGCGGGGGTGTGGCGCGTGGCATCGTTCCTGGGTCTGGACCAGGCGCGGGAGGAGCCCGAGTTGGGCGCGGATGACCCCCGGCGCGTGGAGAACGATCTCCCCGCCCCCGCGCTGGTCGTGCTCGATGACGCGGCGCTGGGCTTCCGGGATACGCCGGAGCTGTGGCCGTCGGCGGTGACGTCGGGCGAGTACGGCGGCTGGACACTGGTGAAGATGGCGCGGCCCGTCGCGACGGGCAGTCTCTGGGAGCATCTGCTTGCGGCCCGCGCTGATCGTCTGGTAGCGGTGACCACCATCAGCGACCTTCGCCGCACGCAGGTGCAGATCAGCGAGGGGGTATCGTGGGAGCGCACGGCCCAGGACCTGTTCTGGGAGCTGACCCACAACCCGGACGTCAGCTCGCTGTCCGAATGCGCGCATGTCGTGGTGTCGATGCACGCGGAGGGCGCGCTGGTGCTCTCGCGGACGGATGGCCAAATCGCGCCGTCATGGCGCTGCCGCCTGATCTTCGACCCCATGGTGGTTGAGGGCGGCTGGCGGCGAGGATACGACGGTGGCATGGTTGGGTACACCACATGCCTGGCTGCCAGCCTGGCCGGTCAGCTTGTCGGTGGCGAGCCCGATGTCGAGGCGGGGGTGCGGGCGGGAATCTCGGCCATGCGCCTGCTGCACCGCGAGGGCTACGGACGGCAGCCGGCAGCCGGCGATCTCGTTGAGCCGAGCTTCCCACTGGGCGAGATCGCCCGCGAGATCCTGTCTCCCCGTGAGCGGCTCTCTGCCACTGACGTGCAGGACCCGGGCCGCTATCTGGGGCTGGCTGAGGGCACCGGTGGCGCCAGGCGCGCAAGGGGCTTCTGGACGATCCTGGACGACGTCTGCGCCGGCCCCGACGCCATCTGCGGCGACTTTGAGGGCCCGCTGTCCCGGACGGCGGAGAGGATCGTGCGAGACGGGGTGGAGAGCGCGCTGGAGGATGTGCCGATCTGCAGGATCGGCCATCTGACCACCGTGGACCGGCGCGAGGCGGAGGGGTACCGGCGTATCCGCCGGCTGATCGAGCAGTACTGCCGCAGCCGGCAGAGCAAGCCGCTGGCGATCGGGGTGTTCGGGCCGCCGGGATCGGGCAAGTCATTCGGCGTGACGCAGGTGGCGCAGTCCGTTGGCGAGGCTGAGATCGAGCCGATCGAGTTCAACCTCTCGCAGTTTGAGAGCCGCGAGGACCTCGTGGGAGCGCTCCACCAGGTACGTGACATCGGTTTGGGCGGCGAGGTGCCGCTGGTCTTCTGGGACGAGTTCGACACTCCGCTGGATGGCCGCAGGCTGGGCTGGCTGCCGCACTTTTTGTCCCCGATCCAGGACGGTGCGTTCCGGGACGGACAGATCACCCACCACATCGGGCGGGCCATATTCGTCTTCGCCGGAGGCACCTGTTCAACGATGGCGGAGTTCGACTGCGGGCGGGGCGATGACTCCTTCGTGCAGGCCAAAGGGCCCGACTTCGTCAGCAGACTTCGAGGCTACGTGAACATCATGGGCCCCAACCAGCAGGGAGCGGATGACCCCCACTACCTGCTGCGCCGGGCCATTCTGCTGGGGGCACTCATACAACGGCACGCTCCGCAGCTTGTGGCGTCGGAGGACGGCACCGACAGGCTGCATATCGACGACGGCGTACTCCGCGCGTTCCTGCACGCGCACGAGTACGCTCACGGCGTGAGGTCGATGGAGGCGATCATCGCCATGAGCGCGCTGGCGGGGAGGACAAACTACGAGCGCTCCTGCCTGCCGGAGGCCAGCCAGCTCGACCTGCACGTGGACGGCGAGGAGTTTCTGGCGCTGGTGCAGCTATTGCTGTTTGGCGAGGATCAGAGCGAATACAGCGAGCGCGAGAAGCACCTGCTGGAGAGGCTGGCAGCGGCGACACACGAGGTCTACAGCGAGGCGGTTGACGGCTACTACGGCGAGCCGGCGGACGGCAGCAGGTCCTATGATGAGCTCTCGGAGGACAAGCGGGAGCTGAATCGTGCCTTCGTCAGGCACATCCTGCACAAGCTCACCAGCATCGGCTACCAGATGAAGCCGGCGCGCAGCGACGATCCGCCCTTCGGCTTTCCCGGGGAGCACCTGGAGTATCTGGCCGACATGGAGCACGAGCGGTGGCTGCGCCAGAAGCTGGAGCAGGGGTGGCGCTGGGGGCAGGAGCGCGATGACCAGGCGAAGATCAACCCCTACATGGTGCCCTGGGAGAGGCTGACCGAGCAGCAGATGCGGCAGCGGTACGGCGACGATGCTGCGCGGGTCGGCCCGGGCCCGCTGCCGGAGGAGGTTCGCGAGTGGGATCGCGACATGGTCAGGGGTATCCCGCGGGTCCTGGCGAGGGCGGGCTACACGCTGGTGCCGCTCAGGCGTGTCGGCTCGGAGGAGAGCGACCCCGATGACCAGTGAGGGCCGCGTGCGCGTGGGCGTGACCGGCCACCGCTTCCTGGCGGAGGTCGAGAGGCTGCGGGCATCGGTCGAGCGGGCGCTCGACGAGGTAGAAACGGCATTCCCCGACCGCAAGCTGATGGTCATCTCGCCGCTGGCGGAGGGTGCGGATCGGCTGGTGGCCGAGGCGGCCCTCAAGCGCGGCGCAGAGCTGATGGTGCCGCTACCCCTGCCGAAGGATGACTACATGACCGACTTCGAGACCGAGCAGTCGAAGCGGCAGTTCCTCGCTCTGCTCGAAGAGGCTGCGGAGGTCACCGAGCTGCCTAGAATCGAGGAGCGGGATCGGGCCTACGCGCAGGTCGGCGAGTGGGTGCTGGACCACTCCGATGCGCTGATCGCGATCTGGGACGGCCAGGCCGCGCAGGGCACCGGTGGGACCGCGGACATCGCCGGGCGCGCGCTGGACCGGGGCATGCCGGTGCTGCACATTAAGGCCGGCAACCGCAAGCCGGGCACCACTGAGCCAACCACCCTCGGCGACGCGCAAGGGGAGCTTGTGACGCGCAACCTGTAGGAGAGGGGCGCAGCCCCATGCGCAAGCGTCACCGGTGGCAGACGCGACCGATGTTCGTGACCAGCACCCGCGGTCAGCACATGACCTGGCTGCCCACGCTGTGGCCGGACAATGCGCGGCTGATCGGCTCGGCCATCCCGTGCACGGCGTCGGAGTCGCTGCTTGAGCGCGAGGGAGATGCCGCTTCTGAGGCCGGGTGTCCCGGTTCGGCCGGCCCTGTCGCAGCCTCCGTCTCAGAGTGTCTCTTCCACTGGTTGAAGGCCCTGGCGCGCGGTGCTGAGCGTCTCGGGGCGACCTCAGTTCCGCACTCAGATCCCTCCACGAGGCTGCCCGCTGCCGATCCGGGCTACGCCTCGGCGACCTCCATGGCGACCGCACCCCATCGGGTGAGACGCTCGGGCTCGTAGCGCACGGTGCTGATGTCCTTGAGGATCAGCTCCAGCGGGCAGCCGTGGCGCTCGCAGATCTCCTTGGTGGCCTGCAGGTCCCGGCGCACCGCCTCGGCGTCGAAGTCGTCGGTCGCCAGCGACGCCGGCGTGGGCTTGCGCGAGAAGACGTAGTCCGAGCCGATCTCGCTCGCGCCCAACTCCTGGTCCGTCCACGCGCTCATCGAGACCTTCCGGACGTTGGGGATCATCCGCACCTGATGCATCTTACGGTCAAGGGGGTCGCAGCAGCCGTAGTAGACCAGGCCGAACCGCTCGCAGATCGGCCCGACATAGTCCACCTCGAACTCTCTGAAGGTCGCCGGCGACACCGTGGAGAGCATCTGCGCCAGCCCCATGGTCCAGATGTCCTTGCAGCGTGGCCGCTGTGGATCGTAGCCGGGTGCGGGAAGCTCATCCACCCAGGCGCCGGTGCAGTGTATCAGGCTCTGCGGGCCGCACAGGAGGCCCTGCTCCTCGAGCTGATCGAGCATCGTCATGTAGCCGTCGGCCATCTTTCCGACGAGCCGGTGCATGAACTCCGGCCGTTCGGCCAGCGCCCACAGCGCGCCCTCCACACTCATCCACGTGCTGATCGGGTCCCACAGCGACACCGCCGGACTCACACCCCACTCCCGGACCTGCAGGATGCCGTCGAAGATGTCATGCGCCACCTCGAGACGACGCTGGGTCTCGGTCTCGTCGTGGCTGATCTGCGGCGTCTGCAGCTTCGCGAGGTCCGCCTCGGTCTCAAACTGGTTGATGTAGCGGTGCCCGACTATGGAGCTGGTCGGGTCGGTCACCGCGATCTCCTCTTGCGGGCTTATCCCGAAGCCGGTGTTGCCGACCGCCTTCGGGACGCGAATGAACGGCTCCACCACCATATCCACCCGGAAGTGATCCCACTGGTACAGCATGCGGCGCAGACTGCGCTCATACCCGCGGCACTCAGCGTCCTCGCAGCGGAGAGCCAGCTCCCCGCTGGTCTCCATCTCATTCCAGCACACCTGGTCGATCATGACCATGGGGCGCACCGGCTCGAGACCATTAAGGGCCCTCCACAGCCGGCGCTTCTCCTCCTGAATCGGCAGGGCCGCGATCTCGGCCGCCCGCGTGGCCAGTTCGCGCAGGACGTCGAGGTCGTGGGCTGTGGGCATACCGGGGCTTGCCTCCTTGGGCGATTGTGTCGGTGCCGCGTTACCGCATCACGGGCCGGCTCCCCCTCGCGCATGGGGCCGGACAACGGCGCAGCGCCCCGCGGCGAGTGCTACAGCTCGAGCTTCTCGAGGCCTCGACCGAGGTGGGCGAGTCTCTGCGCCGGATCTTCGCCGGGGTGGGCGCACACCTGCTCGATCCCGCCGAGGTGAGCCCGGATCACCGCGAGGTACTCCCGGAAGCTCATGGCCTGCCCCTCGTGCATCTCCAGGTGCGCCAGCAGTCTCCGGTCGAGATCATCGTTGTAGGCCTGCTTGGAGACGGGAGGGTCGAGCTGGCTGAGCACGTCGTCGCAGCGCCCCTCCACCAGGTGCACGCAGGGGGCGCAGATGTCGTCGGCACCCACCACGAACTCCACCGCCACGTCCGGATCCGAGATTAAGCGCTGCGCGACGGTGTGCACCGCATGACCGTAAGCATGTGGACGGAAGGGCCTGCCGGCGCCGTACTGGGTGATGATGTCGATGAGGTGGTGCGGGCGGGCTCGCATACTCATCTCCCCTCCCCCGGCTGCCTGGCGCGCGGCGGGGGTCCCGGGCGACGCTGAGCGGCGCACGCCGTCTTCCGCGGGCTGGCGTCGCTCTCCTTCATGCCTCGGACGGCTGGGGGCCTGGCCACTACCCGGCGTCACGCATCCTTGGGCTTGATGAAGAGGACCTCGGCGCGCTCGATCCAGCCCTTCCTCAGGTCCATGCGGAACCAGCCTTCGCTGTTCTTCTCATGGAAGCGGGTCGGCGACCGTTTGCCCAACTCCTTGAGATCATGCTGGGCCCAGGTCCGGCCTCCGTCCAGTGAGACGATGATCCCCGTGTCCAGCGGCGATGCCGGCGCGCAGTGCGAGGCGAGGATCACGCCGTCCTGGATGATCATGTTGCCGGACTCGACCTCGGGGTTGAACAGGAGCGTGTGCGCCTCGGGGTTGCCGATATCCTCGGGAGCACACCGGAAGATCCCCCGGTCGTAGGGCTCGGGTCCATTTGAGTCACTGATCCAGTAGAGCTGCCCGTCAACGAAGTTGATCCCGCCGGCCTTGTAGCGCGAGTTCAGATGGTCCGAGATGATGACCCGCCAGTCCCACCGGTCCGCGTCCGGGTCATACGTGCCCCTCAGCCAATGGCACTCCAGGAAGCCTTCCTCTCTGTCGGCATCGCCGGTGCAGGCATAGAAGGCGTCCTCCACAGGGTTGTAGGCCACCGTATGCACGTGGCGGCAGCGGACCGGGTTGTCGGGGTTGCCCAGCAGGGTGCCCTCGCTGCCTCCGCCCGGCGAGCCGTCGTCGCGCGTGTAAGGGTTCTGTCCGAACGCGTAGGCGATCTTCACGGTCCGGCCGCCGTCGGTGGAGTAGTAGATGTTCACCGGCGCCGCTCCGCCCAGGACGTTGCAGTAGTTGCCCCACACCAGCATCTCCGTGCCGTTGACATCCCACGAGTTGACGCCGGGAAGGGTGTGGAAGTACCAACCGGGGCGGTCCGGATCCTGCGGCGTGTGGGGGAGGTAATCGCTGCCATCACGGTCCTTCACCGTGACCTGCTCGCACGTCCGAAGGTCGTCCGTGCTCACGTAGAGCCTGGAGCGTGTGGCGAAGACTACGTTGCCGCCTGCGAGTATGCAACTGAACGTGATGTTGTGAGCGTTGGGGAAGTCGAGGCTGTGCGGCCAGGTGCGACCGTTGTCCTCTGACAGGAAGACCTGACCGTCCGCGTACCCAAAGGCCCTGTTGTCCCGCTGCGAATCGATGTACGGGCCCTCGGGCTGCAGCCGGTACCAGAAGTGATCCGTCTGGGCGATCTGCGTCTGTGGCATGGTCAGTCGCTCCCGTTCGTCGTTGTGCGGCGAGCCGTGCGGCGCCGGCAGTCGAGTGACAACTCCCGCCCGCAGCCCCGGCCCGAGCTCAGAGCCGCGGTAGTCGCGGCCAAGCCGCCGGGGCGGCTAATCATCGTCGGGGGGGAAAGGCTCGTCCTTGATGTAGGC
>JBNGDZ010000190.1:0-527 GCA_049975765.1 Armatimonadota bacterium | reverse complement strand
GGCCGTCCCCTGGAACAGGGCTATCAGCTCCCCCGCCTCGTCGGTGACCTGCACCGTGCAGGTGGAGATCCTTCTGCTGCGGGAGACCTCTGTGGCCTCCGCGGTAAGTGTGCCTGAGCGGGTGGCCTTCAGGAACGACAGATTGACGTTGATCGCCACGGCCACGCGTCCGGCGGAGTTACAGGCCATCGCGAAGGCCAGATCGGCCAGCGTGAAGATCGCTCCCCCCTGGAGGATGCCCACGCTGTTGAGGTGCCTGTCCTCTATGGTCAGAGCGGTGCGGGCGTAGCCATGCTGTAGCTCCAGTATCTCCACGCCGCTTGTCGCCGCGAAGTGGTCATTGCGGAAGTGGCGCTTTACGGCTTCGAGATCAGTCGGCTGCTCGGACATTCTACACTCCCTTTCCCCTTGTGCGCCCCGCAGTCTTCGCTCGTCGGTCCCGGAGCTCCTGCTTTGGCGGCCTCGGCTGTGCCCCCGTCACATGTCTGACGCGAGGGGCAGCACCGAGGCGCCGGCGATGGCCCTCA
>JBNGDZ010000189.1:0-8476 GCA_049975765.1 Armatimonadota bacterium | reverse complement strand
CTTGTGCATGGCCGCGGCCTGCGCCACGAGGTGCAGCGCCTGCAGGTTCTGGTCCATGATGGGGGCGAGCGTCTCGGGGCTGCTGGACTTGGAGGTGGCGGTCTCGTCGGCCTCGCTGAGCTGTAGGGCCTGCCAGGCCTGCCGGTAAACCTCGGCCGCGTTCGCCTCCGGCGGGATCTCGGCGCCGCGCAGCTCCTCGGGCGAGGGCAGGGCATCGGCCACGGCATTGAGGCGCTTGATCTCCGAGAGCGACCGATGCACCCGCCAGCCGCCGTAGACCAGCGCGGCGAGCACGACAGCGCCGATCACGATGAAGATCACCAGCAGTCTCCGGCTCATCACATCCCTCCTTCGGATCCAGTCATGCCGTGCGGACGAGGACGGAAGGCGATGTCGTCGCGCTCGCAATCACGCGCGCAGTGAGCATACGGAGCTGTGTGTCCTCATTCTTCGCGCTCAGACGCGCACGGTGCGGCCGATCTCGCTGGAGCGGTAGCAGCCCTCCATGATGCGCGAGGCCTGCATACCATCGCGGCCGGTGAACTCCGGCTGGCGCCCCTCCACGACGGCCCGCGCGAAGTCGTCGATGAGCGGCAGATGCCAGTTGTCCGCGGGGGGCAGGTCGAAGCTCGCGGTCTCGCCGCCGCGGTGGACCAGCAGCGGCGCCCGGTCGTAGGGACGCGCCTCGATGGTCCCCTCAGTGCCCCGGACGACCAGGTCGTCGGCCCGCTCGGAGATGGCCCAGGACGCGGTACAGTGCAGGTGCGCGCCACCCTCCATGCGGCAGAGCAGGCTCTCGGCGTCGGGCACGCGCATGTCGTCGCGGTCCAGGCGGTCGGCGAAGCCGCAGACCTCCACGGGGTCGCCCAGGAAGTAGCAGGCCAGGTCGAGGCGATGGCTGCCCACGTCCATAAGCGCCCCGCCTCCGCCCTTCTCGGGCAGCAGGCGCCAGTACTTGGGGTTCTCGGGGCTGATGTCGGGACGCGAGCAGATGGTGATCTCGCAGGAGATGGGGGTACCGACGGCCCCGCCGTCGATGAGCCGCCGGATCTCGCGGGACTTGGGGAAGAAGCGCCGGTAGTAGGCCGCGGTCAGGAGGACCCTCGAGCGCTCGGCGGTCGCCAGCATGTGGCGGCAGTCGGCCACGCTCAGCGCCATGGGCTTCTCGCAGATGACGTGCTTGCCGGCCTGCAGGGCCGCGATGCTCTCAGGGGCGTGTCGGTGCACCGGTGAGGCCACGTACACTGCGTCGATGTCTTCGGCGTCGAGGATCGCCGACAGCTCGGAGGTGGCGCGGGCGGCGCCGTGGTCTTCGCGCATCTGCTCCGCCCTCTCGGGGGTGTTGGAGAAGAACGCGACCAGCTCGGAGTCGGGCTGCTCGTTGATGGCGGGCGCAACGGACTTGTTGGCGATGTCGCCGCACCCGACGATGGCCCAGCGCACGGGCATGAATAGACCTCCCCGACGAACGTACTGCTGCCGGCCTTCCCGGCACGGGAAGAGGATTCCTTCCGTTCTCCCGGCGCATTCGGCACGGTGGTGCGGCATTCCGGCAGTTCCGCCGAGGAGACCTCGCGCAGCTCAAGCCGGGCAGCGCGTGCCGAGCGCGGGCGCCGCAGAGCAGATCGTCGCAATCCACGTGGTGGGACGGCCACTCGCCACCCACAGACCGAGACGGCTGGCGCCGTGTCGCGTGTTGTCCGGAGGGGCCGTCCTGGGGCGCCAGCGGCGTCTGCTGGTGCCGAAGCCGGCCCCGCCGTTCCAAATCGTGACGGTTCGCCTGTAGCTCGAGGGCCGACTTCGCGCGACTGCTGCGCAGTCGCCCTCAGGCGGCCCCTCCACCGGAACCAGCGGCGTCAACATAGGAGAGGCGGGCACACGGACCCAGATGCTGCCCTCAAGCCCGACCGTAGTTGACTTTCTGTGGGCGTCAGGGTAACATCCTAGCCTGAGTCGGGCCCCCTATCCGATGACAAGAAGGGGTGTGAGCCGTGCGAATCGCAGCGCGAGCTACAGCAGTGATCGCGATCACGTGCCTGGCGGCGGGGTCAGCGTTTGCTCAGGCGGGAGCCCCGGACGCATCGGAGACTGTAGCGACCCCCGGTCCGGCCCAGGTCGCCGCCCGCGACGTGCTGGCCGCAAAGGGTCCCACTACTCCCGGTCCGACGCCCCCCGGTGAGGAGGAAGTTGGGGCCCAGGACGCGGAGCAAGCCCTCGGCCTGGTGCCCTTCGATCACTGGGCCTATGACGCCGTGCAGATGCTCATGGACCGCGGCATTATCATCGGCTACCCCAAGTCGGGCTTCCACGGTGACCGGCCGCTGACGCGCTACGAGTTCGCCATGGCCATCTCGCGCCTGCTGCAAGTGCTGCGGGAGATGGAGGCTCCCGCAGCGCCCGGTGAGCGGGGAGCACCCGGCGAGCAGGGCGGCGGGGGGCCTCCCGGGCCTCAGGGCGAGCCGGGCGCGGCCGGCCCGCAGGGCCCCGAGGGACCGCCGGGGCCCCAGGGGCAGCCCGGCCCCCTGCCTCCGGATGAGGAGGTGCGGGAGATTGTCGAGGATCTGGTCCGGGAGTTCCAGGAGGAACTGGAGACGGTTGCCGGTGACGCCGGTCAGCTCCAGGGGGATGTGCTGGACCTCGACGAGCGGCTGCGGGCCATCGAGAGCCGGCCGCGCTTCCCCGTCCCCATCGGCCTCATCGACTACCGCATCGGCACGGTCTGCGGGGATATCGACTTCGACCACGAGTTCGACGCTCTCACCATCGAGTTGGGCCTGGATGGTTACCTCAGCGAGAATGAGGACGTCTACGGCCGCATCGCGCTGCAGATGGCGGACAATCGCGAGCCGCTGGCCGCGTTGGGCGTGGAGATCGGAGAGGACGGGCGGCCCTATGCGCCGCCCGGCGATCATCCCGACCCTGATCTGGGGTATCTGGGGAACGATATCTACCTTGACGAGGCCTGGGTGCGCTTCTCGACGTCCTGGCTTGCTGATGCCACATGGACCGTGGGGCGGCAGTTTCAGGCGTACGGTCTGGGCTTGATCGTCAACAACGAGCGGCTCTCCCAGCAGGGCGTTCACTGCAAGATCGATCGCTTCCTGTTGCGCGATCTGCAGCTCCAGAGCTTCTTCGGTGGCGCCAACACAGGCTTCCTCTCAGAGCCGTGGTCCACGAACAACGACGGCTACGGCTCGCTTTACCTCGAGTATGTCCGGCCCCGCTGGTCGATTGGCTTCCCGTGGCTGATCAACGGCTACTCCACGGACACCATCGATGGCGAGCACTTCGATGAGGAGGCCGTGGGCTTCGACATCTGGTGGAACTGGTCGGGCGATCGCGACATCTACTTCGAGTACGCTTACCAGAAGGGGCACTCTAACAGGGCTATCCACCGGCGAGGCGGGATGTCCAATCCCGAGGCCTACATGCTCATCGCCGAGCTGTTTGACGACGATGATCTGCTGCTTGCCGGAGTCATCAGCGACGTGGAGGCGGAGTACGACATCATCTACTCCTCGCTTCATCCCTACTACGAGCTGCTATGCGATCCCGAGTACACCGGACGTGCCTTCCCCTATGAACGCTGGCTACGGCGGCCGCTGACCATTCCGAACCTGGAGGTCGTGGGGGGCCATGGCACGCTTCGGGGCATCGACAGCCGCTATCCCCTCGACCTCTTCTACTATGCCGTCTCGGCCAACAGCGACTGGTGGCAGGCCTCGCCCCTGGATGGCCTGCACTATGACAGGCTCTACGGGCTTCGGCTGCGTCACAAGCTCAGTGAAGACATGGAGTGCAGCCTCACCTGGGCCCACCAGGAGCCCGTGGACGGACAGACCGACGATGACAGCAACCTTCTGCAGTTCCGCACGCAGGTGAGCTTCTGATCCATCCCCACTGCAGCTGACGGAGCCCCGGCCACCGGGGCTCCGTGCGTGTACGGCCCTCGGAGATCGCGCCTCCCCTGTCCCGCTTGCCCCCGGCTTCCCTGGCACGGTGATTGCATCACTCTCCGGCGGCAGGGCCCCGTGCCGGGGCCTCTGCTGTTCGTGGTTCAGGGCCGCATCCGGGAGGAACCAAGGGTGCTGCAGCAGGCGGATCTGCGTAAGGCCGCAATTGTGCTGGCCAGCCTCGACGTGGATGCGGCCATCGACATCTGCCGGCACATCCCGGAGGTGGAGGCCGAGCAGCTCATCAGCTACATGGCGGACCTGGGCGCCGTGGACCTCGACGAGCAGCATCAGGTCCTGGAGGAGTTCCACGACTACCTCACCCGTCCCGGGGGCCTGCGCCCCACCGAGCACGCCGAGCGCCTCATGGCGGAGGTCCTGGGCCAGCAGAGCCTCTCCGACGAGGATGAGCGCCGGAGGGCGGCCGTCCGACGTCTGCGGGGGCTCAATGGTGCGGAACCGGCTTCGATCCGCCGGATGCTCTCCGAGGAGATGCCCCAGACGGTGGCGGTCGTCATCAGCCAGCTCAGCCCCGAGAAGGCGGCGCAGGTGCTCAATCAGTGGCCGGCGGAGCTACGTTCCGACCTGGCGCTGCGAGTGGCAAAGATGGAGCGGCTGGCTCCCGGCGCCATTGAGGCCATCAGCGAGGTGCTCGGCCGGCAGGCCTACCGCTCCGATGAGGCCGGAAGCGGGGACCGCGGCCTGACCTTCGTGGTTCGACTCCTGGAGGACATGGACCGCGGCGCCAGCAAGCGCCTGCTCACGGAGCTGCGGGAGCGCGACGCCGCGCTTGCTGACCAGGTCGAGGACCGCCTGTTCACCTTCGAGAACGTGGTGCAACTGTCGGATGCGGACCTGCAGGTGCTGCTCCGGGGCCTGGAGCATGCCACCATCGCCCGCGCGCTCAAGGGCGTGGACGATTCCGTGAGGGAGCGCATCTTCGCCAACCTCTCCGAGCGCGGGCGCGAGATCCTCGAGCAGGAGATAGAATTCCTCGGCCCGGTTCTGGTGCGCGAGGTGGAGGAGGCCCAGAAGGCCTTCGTTCACCTGGCCCTGGAGCTGGAGCAGGCCGGAGAGATCACGCTGACGACCGACGACGCGCAGTACATCGAGTAGCCGCATGCGGGTGAGTGGATGATAGAGGCAGCACGCACGATGCAGCCGGATGACGGCCGGGGCCACCCTGACGCCGCGCCGCGGGTCTATGACTTCCGCACGGGCAGCGAGCTGTCGCGGGAGGCACTCTCGCAGCTTCGCATCAACTGCGAGCGCCTGGCGGCGGTGCTCAATCGCATCATCACCGCCTACCTCGACGCGCCGTCGCGCTTTGAGGTCGTGGGCACCGAGGGCGAGAGCTTCGAGCAGTTCCTGGCCGAGATGGGACAGAACAGCGTGGTGGGCCTGGTGCAGTTCACGCCCGCCCTCCCGCCCATGCTGTGGCAGATCGACGGTCAGCTCATCGGGCCGATCGTGTCCAGAATGCTCGGGGGCGACGCCGAGCGCATCGACCGGCCCGCCACCGCCCTGGAGGCGGCGCTGCTGCGGCGGTTCACACAGGAGATGCTGGACATCTGGGCCACCACCTGGGACCTTCTGGCCCGGCGCCGACCAAGGGCCACCGAGATGCTCACCGCCCCGGCCCAGCTTCAGGGCAAGATCCGCGAGGGCGAGACGGTGCGGATCAGCCTGAGCGCGGAGATCGCCGGTGTGGCCGGAACCATGAACATCTGCCTTCCGGTGGGCGCCGCCCAGCGTCTGCTCGGGGAGCGGGAGCCGGCGGAGGAGCAGCGGGAGGTGGACGGGCACCGGCTGCGTTCCGCCGGCCATCGCATCGTAGTGCCCGTCTCCCTCATACTCCAGGAGACGAAGATCCGCGTTGGCGAACTCGTGCAGCTCGCGGAGGGTGATATCATCCCCCTGGGCAAACCAGTGGACGAGCCCATGACGGTGGCGATCCGCGGCCGCCCCAAGTTCAAGGCCCATGCGGGCGTTGTCGGCGGTCGCCTGGCAGCGCGCCTCGTGGAACCGGTCCCGGAGCGGGCGTAGTGACGGCTCGCAGGCGGGCCGAGGAGCTGACCGCACCGGCGCGCGGCTCCGGGGCTCGCGTGCTGGTCGTGGCCGCCCACCCCGGCGTCCGCCGGGCGCTGATTCAGGACCTGGAGGGCCTGGGGTACGAGGTCCGAACCGCCGCCACCTGCGATGACGCCAGCGCGGCGCTCGCCGAGCGCTGGCCTGATGCAGCCGTCCTGGCCGATGAGCCACGGCGGCCGAACGAGGCGTCTGAGAGCCGCGACGCCTCCACCACCTGATCACTTCTGTCTTCGCTTGCCGCACCGCGCCTCACAACTCGCGCTGAGGACTCAAGTTCTGGCCGCGGATGCCGAGGTACTCGCGAACGTGGAACCCCTGCATCCGCGAAAGGGAGTCCCGCACGTGCTGGAGCTCCGCAGCGAGGCGGTGGCGGCGGTCGAGCAGGTCCCCAGCGTCAACTGCCAGCTCATCATGCGTAGCGAGCTGCTGGAGCTGCCCTACCTGGAGCTGCTCACGCGGATGCGGGAGGAGGCGGAGGAGAACCCGGCCGTCGAGCTGGAGTACGATCCTCCGTGGGAGATCCCCACGTTCTCGACCGAGCACTACTCGGGTCGCCGCGGAGGCGGTGGCACATGGGCGCACCCCACGACCCGAGCGCCGGCGGAGCACGGCCTGCGCGAGGAGCTGCACCGGCGCATCGGCTGGGCGGCCGAAGGCCGGCGGCGAGAGATCGCGCTGTATCTCATCGAGAACATCGATGACCGCGGCTATCTGACCACGACCGTCCTGGACGCGGTCTTCGAGCTCGACGCCGAGCCCGCGGAGGTGGAGGAGGCGTTGCGCGCCCTGCAGTCGGTGGCGC
This sequence comes from Armatimonadota bacterium, assembly GCA_049975765.1. Taxonomy (GTDB): domain Bacteria; phylum Armatimonadota; class Zipacnadia; order Zipacnadales; family UBA5352; genus JAYENL01. Next base: position 1,630 of record JBNGDZ010000189.1, on the reverse strand, counting down.
CGCCGGGCGTCGGTGCGCGCGATCTGCGGGAGTGCCTTCTGCTGCAGCTCGAGGCGCTTCCCGATGTCCCCGACCATGCGCGTGCGGTCGTCGAGCACTGCGAGCAGGTGCTCGACGGCGACGGCGGGGCCACGCTTCGTGGGGCGCTGGGACTGACCAGAGCGCAGGTCCAGCAGGCCCTCGAACTGATACGCACCCGCCTGACCCCGTACCCCGGCGAGCAGTTCCGGCCGCGCTGGCACCACCTGCTGCCGGGCAGCCCTCACGCCACGGCCCCTGACGTGGCCCTGCGCGCGGCTGGCGAGCACATTGAGGTGGAGCTGGCGACCTCTGGCCGCGTGCGCGTGAAGGTGGCCGAGGCCTACCGGCGGCTCGACGAGCGTATGAGGACGCTGAGCCTGAGGGCCGATGACGAGGCCACAAGCACCGCCCGCGCTCAGGTCCGCGCCGCCAGGCAGCTCATCTGGTCGCTGCGGCAGCGGGAGCGGAGCCTGTACGCCATCACCCGCGCCATTGTCGATCACCAGCGCGAGTTCATTCTGGACGGCCCGCTGGCCCACCGGCCGCTGACACACAAGCGCATAGCGGAGGTGACCGGCCTGCACGAGTCCACCGTCTCGAGGGCCACCTCGGGCAAGCTCGTCATGCTGCCCTCCGGCCACAGCGTCCCCTTCAGCGTCTTCTTCGATGACGCCCTTCCCGCCAAGACGGTGCTGCGGGGCCTGGTGGCCGCCGAGCCCTCGAGCTCCCCCTGGACTGACGAGGAGCTACAGGCGCTGATGGCGGAGAGGGGCTTCGACATCGCCCGCCGCACGGTGAACAAGTACCGCCGGGCCCTTGGCATCCCATCCTCGGGGCAGCGCCGGCGGATGTACCGGGCCGCCTGATCGGCCCTGGCACGGCAATTGCAGGTGCGCTGTGGAGGCGGACGCGACCCGCCTGGAGGAGAGCGATGGCAGACGGGCTATCTCTCGATCTCACCAGCAGGCTGCTGCACGCGGCACTGAGCTGCACCGCCGCGCAGCAGCGCCTGGCGGCCAACAACCTCGCGAACCTCGAGACCCCCGGCTACGTGGCACACCGGGCCAGCTTCCAGGATCGCCTGCAGGCGGCGCTGGAGGCCGAGCTTGAGGGTCGGTGGGTAGGCGCACTCGCGGGCGTCCGGCCGCGGCTGTCCCCGGCCCCCGACCCGCCGGGCCCCGATGGGAACAACGTCAACGTGGAGGCTGAGATGGTGGGGCTGGCGGAGGCCACCGCCCGCTATGAGACCCTCAGCCGCATGCTCGATCGCAAGCTGGAGATGATCGGAGTCGCCATCGGCGACGGGAGGCAGGCCTGACCATGGGCATATTCGCCGCGCTGCGACTGAGCGGATCGGCGCTGCAGGCCGGGCGCACCCGCATGGACGTGATCGCGCAGAATATCGCCAACGTGGAGACCACCCGGACGGCCGACGGTGGGCCGTACCGCCGGCGGCAGGTGGTCCTGCGCACCTTCCAGGTGGCTCGCGCACCGGGCGGGGCGAGGCTGGCAGGCGTGCGCGTGGCCGATGTGGAGCCCGACCCCGCGCCGCTGCCGCGGCTGCACAACCCCAGCCACCCGGACGCCGACCTCGACGGCTACGTGCTGA